>JAERMN010000211.1 GCA_016844625.1 Deltaproteobacteria bacterium | reverse complement strand
AGGTGATCAAATGTGCTTCGGGTGACACTCGGCCCTGTGAACAAGAACGGTCTCGATACGACTTACGATCTACCTGGCATAGAATTTCTTGATTTTGTCCAGATCGGTGTCCGCCTGCTCCGAAAAAACGCTGCCTTGACTCGTTCGCGCAAGCGAGGATAAGCTTGGCGGCGTTCACGCGGCGAATTCAATCCAGTTCATCCGGAGGCAAGCATGGCAGCGACGAAGAAATCAGCGGGCATCACCCCGACGATGGTAAAATTCGGCGGCGGCATCAGCGCGGTGCGGGCTTTGCCGAAGGCCAAGGGCAAGCGGCCGGCGGTTATCATTCTGCACGAGCGTTACGGCATCGACCAGCATACCGACCGCAAAGCGGTGCTGCGCGGCGAGCAGAGAGTTGACCTCACCGACGCCGGCGCGCTGGCGGATCTCAATGCGGCGATCGATTACTTGAAACGGCTTAATGAAGTAGATGGCGCCAAGATCGGCATCATCGGCGTGTGTCAATCCGGGCGCCAGCCGGTGCTGGTCGCGGCGAACCGCGACGACATCGCGGGAGTGGTCGTGCTTTACGGCGCCATCGGCGGCCGAGAGTGGCAGGGTAGCGAGCTTCGTCCAACGCCGATTGAAGACTTGGTCGCCAAGGTGAGCTGTCCGGTCTTGGGTGTGTTCGGCGAGGCCGATCACATTATATCCGTCGACGACGTAGCGCGCTTTCGTAACTGTTTCGAGCAATATCAGAAGAGCTGCCACATCCGCATCTATCCCGACGCGCCGCACGGCTGGCTCAACGACACCATGCCGGGGCGTTATCGCAAGGAGGCAGCCAGCGACGCTTGGAAGCTGATGATGGCGTTTCTGAAAAAATGTTTCGCCGGAGGATGGGACAAGAACCGAATTTTTTGCACCTACGAAAGCGATTACGCGACGACTTATGATTTTAGCAAAAACGTCCGGATGGAATAGCTGCGAGGTAAAGATGCTTTTACGAAGCAAGAACCGGTTTCTTGAGTTTCCCGTGGTCGTCGCCATGCGCAAGGGATTCTTCAAAGACGAAGGGATCGAGGTCGATAAGATTCAAATGCAGCCCGCCATTGGCGTCAAGGCGTTGATGTCCGGCGACGTCGATTACCTGCTTGCGTGGGGTTCGGCGTTGCGCGCAGCGGTAAGCGGCGTGCCGATCAAAGCTGTGGTCGGTTTTGCCGGCAGGCCGTTGCATGTCTTGATCGCCCGGCCGGAGATCAAAACGCCGAAGGACTTGAAAAACAAAATCATCGGCGTCGACTCGGTCGCTGGCACGGTGGACTATCTGTCACGCGTGGCGGTGCGTCACTTCGGATTCGAGCCGGAGAAAGACGTCAAGATCATCGTTACGGGGGAGAGCCCGACCCGCCTGGCGGCGTTGCGCGCCGGCGCCATCGATGCGACGCCAATTGACGTCGCCTTCGCTGTCAAAGCTGAAGACGAGGGTTTTAAACGGCTGGTTTATTTGGGCGACTTGATCGAGCTGCCGCTTTCCGGCATCGCCGTGATGGAGCAAAAACTTCAGACCCAGCGCGATCAAGTTAGGAGAGTCGTGCGCGCCGGCGTGCGCGGCCTGCGTTTCATGAAACAGAATCGCAATGAGACAGTCCAGATGCTTTCCGATTATCTCCGCATCACACCATCCCAGTCCGCCCGAGCCTACGACGCGTCGATCAATTCCTTCACCGACGACGGCATTATTTCTGACAAAGGCGTGCTCCTCGACGTGCAGTTGACCAAGGAACGGCTGAAATTGACAAAAGACATTCCACTGAGCCAGCTGGTGGATTGGAGTTTGGTGCGGGAGATTCGTTAAAGTCTCGATCTAATTCGATCGCCACTATGATATCTTCCCTGGCAATATAATGACCTTGTCATAGCGTCGAGTTGTCATCGCGGTCAGCCTTAGGTAGAGATTCTGCTGAAAAACTGCTGTTCACCCTTCGACAGGGCTCAGGGCGAACGGGGATTGATAATGTTAAGAATTTTCCGTTCTACTGAGCCCGTCGAAGCATTCCTAGGGGTTTTTCAGCGGAATCAGAATTCAGAATCGGTTGTCTCTTTCTAAACTACCCTTGAAACTCACGCGCTCGTTTTACGAACAATCGACGGTCGACGTTGCCAAGCAATTGCTCGGGAAGTATCTGGTGCGCAAGCATCCGGATGGCGATAGTATCGGACGGATCGTCGAGGCTGAAGCGTACATCGGGCCACAAGACTTAGCCTGCCACGCGGCGAAAGGCCGCACCAAGCGCACGGAGGTGATGTTCGGTCCGGCTGGGCATGCGTATGTTTACTTCATCTACGGTATGTACAATATGCTCAATCTGGTGACGGAAGCGCAGGATTATCCCGCGGCTGTGTTAATTCGCGCCGTGGAACCGGTGCGGGGAGTTGAATTGATGAAGCAACGCCGGCGCAGCGAAACACTGCGCAATCTCGCCAGCGGACCGGGGAAACTTTGCCAGGCGTTCGATATCGGTCGGTCACTCAATGGAGCCGACCTATGCGGTAAGATTCTTTATATCGAGGATCGCGGCGAGCCGGCGCCGAGATTTCATGCGACGGAGAGGATCGGCGTCACTTATGCTGGCAAGTGGAAGGATAAGCCATTTCGCTTTCTCGTTCGTGGCAGTGAGTTTATCTCCAAACGCTAACAGCATGCTAGGTGTTTGAATTGACGGGAATCCCGCGATACCGAATCGTCGCTCAAGCGACCACTCAGCGTGTGGAGCAGGTCGGCCCGCTCATTTCCGGCTCTTGGAGTCGGCATGACGACGAGCTTGGGCGCGAAGCGAGAGGGGAGTTGCTCATCGATACCGGCGCCTATGGGGCGATGATCGACCTCGAGGTCGCTGAGTTGCTGCAGCTGCCGTTGCAGGGCAGTCGTGAAGTTCATGGGATTCACGGCTACGGGCGACTGCAACAGTTTTCCGCCAGGATTTCATTGCCAGCCCTCGATGACGACGGCAGTCGAACCGTTTTCACTGCGGTAGTCGAGTGCGTCGCTGTGCCATCGCTCAGCGCGAAGAATCGCGAACATGGCGTCGAGGTCATCGGCATTCTTGGCAGGATGTTTTTGCGAGGCGCGCGTCTGACAATCGATGGGCTCAGCGGAAGAGTCGAGTTGGAAATCGGCGGCAACGGCGCTAGCGACCAGCGGTGAGTATTAATGGCCTTAGGTTCCAAAACTATCTACGTTGACCTCGATGATGTGCTGTGCCAGACGGCGCGCCACTTTCTCGTCGTCGTCGAACGTGAATTCGGTAAGCGGGTTAGTTATGAGCAGCTAACCGACTTCGACATCGGCACTTCATGCGCTTTGCACACCGAAGAGCGGGAGCACTTGTATCGCGTCGTGCACGAGCCGGATGAGCTGATGAAGATGGCGCCGATCGAAGCAGCGATCGCTGCCTTGAGGCAGTGGGTAGAAGCTGGATTTGAGATCGCCATTGTTACCGGTAGACCGCCGGATTCCTACGAGCCGTCGTTGGCTTGGCTTTCGCGACACAGTGTGACGAATCATTCCTTTACGATGGTGAACAAGTACGCGCGCTTTGAGACTGAAAATACCGTGGCGATTAGCCTCGATGAGCTGGCTACGCGCAATTATTGCTGGGCGGTGGAAGATTCGCTGCCGATGGCGCAATATTTGGCGGGTCAGATGAACGTGCGCGTGGCACTGATCGATTGTCCGTGGAATCAAGCATCGCCGAATCATCCAAGCGTCGATCGCTTTACCGATTGGCCCACGGTCGCTCAGGCGATGCCCAAATTCGCGGCTCGCTGATGACTTGGGAGAGCCAAATGAATGCGGACTATTCGCTGGCGCAGTTTGTCGAAGCGCTGCGGTCGATCGCGGCCACCGCGGCCGAGGAACGGGAAATTCTCCGGCAAGTGGCGCCGCTGGCGGAGCGACTGGCGGCAGATTCTAAGTTGCTCAATGAACGTCCCGTCAATTCGATTGCCGAGAAAGGATTCAGCTTCAATCTGCTGCACGAAGAAGCCGATCATGCCTTGGCCGTGGCGATTCTCAGTTGGTTGCCGAGTGGCGCGACGCTGCCGCATAATCACGGGACTTGGGGCATCGTCGTCGGTTTGACAGGCGCCGAGAAGAATATTTTTTGGCGCCGCATCGATGACGCCTCTCGTCCAGGTTATGCCGAGCTGGAGCGCGTCGGCGAGATGGAGTGCGTGCTTGGCCAAGCGGTGGTACTGCCGAGCCCGACGATCCATAGCGTTGAGAACTGCGCGAGCGAGCCGAGCGTGTCGTTGCACGTCTATGGCAAGAATGTTTACTACACCGGCCGCTCGCAATTTGATATCGTCAACAATAGGGAAATGCCCTGGGGTATAAAAACCTGATGATCCTAAGGAAGATGTCGGCCGCGTATCCCGAAGGATCACCCAGTCAGTTAAAACTTTTTCCTAGCCGAGTGCAGCTGGCGGAGAAGTTAGCCTACTGCAACCGCCGCTACGAATCGCTGTTGATCAAGTGGACGAGAGGGTTGCCGCGGCGCGACGTGAGCAACTCAGCGATCCGCCTAACTCACCTGCACCGGCGCACCGGTTTTTGAGTGGCGTTCAGTTAGTTCTAGAAGATATCCATCAGGGTCCTGGATGAACGCGACATGATCCTGGCTTCCCGGCCGATTGGGTTGCGGACCGAGGGTGAATTTTACCCCTTCCGCTTTGAGTTTTTCGCTGAGCTTGTTGAGATCGGATACGTAGAGCGCGACATGGCCATACCATTTCGGCATTTCTTTAATATGGCCAGGGCCGCCGGTCTCGATTAGCTCCAGCCCGGGGTATTCATCTTCAGTGCCGTAACCGACGTAACCGACGCGCTCGCTTTTGTCCGGCGACGGCCGCAAGCGCTGCACGTCCATGCCTAACAACCTTGTGTAGAAATCGATGCTGCGGTCCAGATCCTTGACCAACATCATGGTGTGCCGAATCCGGAAGGTGATGTTGTTGACGGTTTTTTCCCCTGCCATTTGTCCCCCATGGTTTCACGCAAAAGCGTGAATGGTGAATTTCGCCGAGAATGCGGTGGCCGTTTCGATGACGCTGAGACTAACGCAAGGGAATGGAGAGAATCAAGCTAAGATCGAACGATGAGAATCGCTCGATTCTTTGAATTTGTTGTTGACCACGCTGATTTCAGCGTGGAACCATTAAATCGGGATTCCAAAGGTGGCGAGCATCCCTTTTGGTCAAGACCGGGGTCAATTCCCCGGTCACGAAGTGGCTTCGATTTTTATAGACGATGGCGTTTTCTGTCGCGCTGCCGGCCCGCCCAATAGACCAGGACGACGAGAACCAGCATCGTAAAAAACCAGTTGCGTATCGCCCAATCGAGCAGCAACTTGAACTCCCAAACGAACCTTCCAGCGAATGTCCCGATCAATTCCATTTGCGCACCCCCGGGAAATTGATTTTTGCACGGGCTAGGAAGTTACTTAATGATAATAACAATGCCGGGGTGGACGCAAGAAGAGGAACTTCGGCAGCCGTTTCGGCGCCTGGGACAAGCGCTGACAATAGCGTCCAATAAAAGAAGCAGCAGCCTTCAGCCAAAAGAAATTTTGCCGCGAGGGGTTCGAATCACCGCGCGAGGCAAAAGCGCGGAGCTAAATGGTAAATTGCGATGGCGAGCCGGCGAAAATCGCGGAGCGCCAGCAATTAAGCAAGTGCTTTGGTGAACGCGCGGCGGAGAAACACGCCGATCAGATGGCGTTTGTAATCGGCGCCGCCTTCGAGATCGTCGACGGGATCGGCGGCCTGGGCTAACGCTTCGGCGGCATCACCGAGTTGTCTTTCGACCTGTGAGCGTGCACCGGTGAGCAAACCGTTCGCTTGGTCTGACTGAGTCGGCACGACACTGACACTGCCGACCACTGCCGAGGCTTTCTTGATGGTATCGCCGTCGAGATCGAGGACGAGCGCCAGACCGAGCGTCGGCCGTTCTTTCAGCTGGAACTTCAAATAAGCGGCGCGCTGCGATTTCGCCGGCAGCGGAATTTCCACGCTGGCGAGAAGTTCGTCGCCGGCGAGCGAGGTTTCGTAGGCTCCCGTGATCAGTTTATCGACCGCCACGCTTCTCGTTACCGATTTTCCCTGGACATGGACTTTCGCGCCAAGCGCAGTCAACAACGTCGCCGGATCGGAGTGCGGCTCGGCGAAACAGAGATTGCCGCCCAAGGTCCCGCTGGCGCGCACGCGGATATTGGCGACGTTGGCTGCCATCGTCGCTAACACCGGCAAGCTCTGCTGCACGAGCGCCGAGCGCTCGATCGCCCGATGGGTCGCGGTGCTGCCGATAACGAGCGCGTTGTTTTTCACTTCGATCTGGTTCAGGTCGGGGATCGTCTTGACATCGACCAGGTGCTGATAACGCAAGAGATCATGTTTCATTGCCAGCAGTAGTTCGGTGCCGCCAGCGTACAGGCGGCCTTTTTCGCCGAACTCGGCGAGCATCTGCGACGCTTCGGCGATGGTTTTCGGTTGGTGAATGGCGAATTTGCGTAAGGGCATCATAACGATTTTAGATTTTGGATTTTAGATTTTGGATTGCTCGGACATACCGGGAGTCGAAAGCCGTAAGTTGCCATCCTCCATCCTCAATTTTCGATCCTCGACCCTTTCTATTTTTTCTCTTTCAGCGCGCGCCAGACTCTTTCCGGCGTGAGCGGGGCTTGGCGGATGCGCACGCCGACGGCGCGATCGACAGCGTTGGCGATATTCGCGGCCATCGAATTCAAAGACGCTTCGCCGCCGCCTTTGGCGCCGTAGGGGCCGACGCCGTCTTGGTTTTGCACCAGGTGCAACGAGACTTCTTTCGGCAAGTCGGAGAAACGCGGCAAGCGGTAGTCGAGAATCGAGCCGTTCATCAACTGCGAGCCTTGGTAAATTAATTCTTCGAACCGCCAGTCCGACATCGCCGACGGTGGCGAGTTTTTCCATGGTGATCTTGCCGGTTTCTTCGTCGACGGAAATTTCCACGCCGGTGGCGGCGGCTTCCCAGAAGACCGGCAGAGCTGCGAACTTGCCGGACTTTCTAATATAAGACCGGCCGATCACTTCGCCATCGGGGAGGGCGTAAAATTTACTGATCACCTGAGACCAGTCGAGCTGGACCTCGCCGCAGCGGACGCCGCCGCGCACGGTTTGAATCTCTTCGACCTTGACCTTTAGCACGTCGGCGGCCATCACGACCATTTGCTGAATTGCCTCTTGGCAAGCTTCCATCACGGCGCTGCCCATCAGTGTCGTCGTCCGGCTCGCGCCGGTGGAGCGATCGTAAGGCGTGATCGCGGTGTCCGAAGCAACCACGTTGACTTTGTCGTAAGCGATGCCCAGCTCTTCGGCGGCGATCTGCGGCAGGACGGTGTGACTGCCCTGACCCAGCTCGGTGCTGCCGGTCATGATGGTTGCCGAACCGTCGGCGTGCACGCGCACCGCCGTGGAGGTCAGCGGATAGGCGCCGGCGTCGCTGCCGGAGACGGCAACGGTGCGGCCATGGCCCTTCGCCAGTGGCGTGCCCCAGCCGATCGCTTTCGCCGCGGTGTCCAAGTCTTGTTTGAGTGTGCCGTCGAAGGGACGCATGCCGGGAAAAAATTCTTCGCCGGGTTTCGCCGCATTCGCCAGCCGAAACTCATAGGGGTCTTTGCCGATCTTGGCCGCCAGCTCGTCGATCTGCGACTCGCCCGGTAACGTTACTTGCGCGCAGCCGAAACCGCGGTAGGAACTAGCCGGCACGGTATTGGTATAGAGCGAGCAGTTTTCGATTAAAACATTCGCGATCGCATAGGGGCCGACGCAGCGGTTGGTCGATTTCTCGACGACCAGCGGGCTATTCTCGGCATAGGCGCCGGTGTTCATGAAAATCTTCGCCTGGCGGGCGATGATCTTGCCGTTGGCATCCGCCGCCGTGCGCATCCACGTGTAGGCGTCATCGCTGCGCGTCGTCAGCATCGCCTCTTCAACGGTGAGTTGCAGTTTCACTGAACGCTTGGCCTTCCACGAGCAGGCGGCGACCAG
>JAERMN010000210.1 GCA_016844625.1 Deltaproteobacteria bacterium | reverse complement strand
ACGCACCTGACGCCGGACAAAAAGCCGGATCAGATGCTATTTGACGGCGAGCTCGACGCGATCATGATTCCCAGTCTGTTCCCTTCGCTCTTCAATCCGCCGCCGCATGTGCGCCGCTTGTTCGAAGACTCGCCGAAGGTGGAGGCCGAGTATTACAAAAAGACCGGCATTTTCCCGATCATGCACTCGGTCGCACTACGTCAAGACGTGTGGGAAGCACACCCTTCGCAAGGTTGAACGATTTCTCGCCGTACAAGATTAGCTTGGCCTGGTTTCGTGGCCCGGTGGATGAGCAAAAACAAATTCTCGGCGAGGATGCTTGGCCGTACGGCTTTGAAAAGAATCGCCACGTGGTCGAGACCTTGATGGGCTACCTCTACGAGCAAGGCTTGGCTGAAAAAAAATTGACCTATGAAGAGCTATTCGCGCCGAATACGTTGGATCTATAAGTCGCTCAAAACGTTCAAGCGGTTCAAATTGTTCAAGGGGAAATTTATCAAGGAGGGCGTCATGAGACAAAGAGCAGGGTTGGCGGTTGCTATCGTGTTGGGATTCGTTTTTCTCGCCGTGGCTCCGGCTAAGTCGGCGAGCGATGACTTCTATCGAGGCAAGAACATCCGGATCGTTGTGGGCTTTGCCGCGGGCGGCGGCTTCGACACCTATTCCCGCGTCATCGGGCGGCATATGGGCAAGTTTATTCCCGGCAATCCCACCTTCGTCGTGGATAACATGACTGGGGCCGGTAGCCTGATCGCGGCCAACCATGTCTACAAAGTGGCTAAGCCGGACGGCTTAACCATCGGTCACTTCATCGGTGGACTTATCCTGCAACAGGTCATGGGAGGCTCGGGAATCGAGTTCGACGCGCGCAAGTTTGAAATGATCGGTGTTCCGGTGAAGGAAAACGTGGTGTGCGCGTTACGGAAAGAAAGCGGCATAACGAGCGTGGAGAGTTGGCTTGCCGCCAAGGCGCCCGTGAAACTGGGCGGTACCGCGCCAGGCTCAACCACGGACGATGTTCCAAAAATCCTCAGAGTAGCCGTTGGGCTCCCTATCCAATTGGTGTCGGGTTATAAAGGAACCGCCGATATCCGCCTAGCCGCCGATAGCGGCGAGCTTGCCGGCGGCTGCTGGGCATGGGAATCGATTAAGGTTACTTGGCGCCAAGAATTGGAGGCGAGGAATGTCGTCGTAGTGCTGCAGACGATCCCCAAGCCACACCCGGAGCTTCCGACGATCCCGTTAGCGATCAGTTTCGCCAAGACCGATGAGGCAAAAAAGCTCATCGAAGCCGGCATCCATGACACGCAGGTCTTCACGCGTCCTTATGTCTTGCCTCCAGGCACGCCCAAGGAGCGAGTCCAGATGCTGCGCAGCGCTTTCCTGGATACCCTCAAGGACAAAGAATTTTTAGCCGAGGCCGAAAAGTCAAAACTGGATGTAGGCGCAGTGAGTGGCGAGGAAGTGGCAAGCATTATTGACGGGCTTTTTAAACTAGATCCTGCGCTAGTGGCAAAATTAAAGGCCATTCTTACCACGAATTAGCCAGGTGGAGAAATTTCTTTAGCTATTCCGAGTTTACTGTGGAAGACATTTCACCACGAAGGACACGAAGAGCACGAAGTTCGGAAGCAGAAATATCCGAACCCTTCGTGTCCTTCGTGCTCTTCGTGGTGAACAAAACAAACTGAGCGTGATACATTATCCGCACAAAATCCTGAATAACCTTTTCACGCGGTCAAGAAAATAATGCGTCCGTGCGTAACGCGCCACGGCAACCGCGCTCGCCTATCTCAGCTAGGAATAACACCATGAAGATTGTCATTCCCGACGATTATCAAGACATCGTCGATCAGCTCGATTGCTTCTCGCTCATTCGCCATCACGAAGTGACGCGCTATCGCGAACCGGCGAAATCTATCAATCAGCTGGCCGACCGCCTGCGCAATGCCGACATCGTCGTGTCGATCCGTGAGCGCACCGAGCTTGGCCGTTCCCTGATTGAGAAATTGCCGAAGCTCAAGCTGATCGCCCTGGTGGGTCGCAGCTCGCGCATGATCGACTACGCCGCCTGCACCGAGCACGGCGTCATGGTCTCGACCGGCAAAAGTAACTCACCGGAGGCGCCGGCGGAGCTCACCGTCGCGCTCATCCTTGCCTCGCGGCGAAACGTAGCCTTGGAAGCGGAGCGCATGAAGCGGGGCGACTGGCCCGGCACCTTGTCCCACCGCCTGCGCGGTTCGACGCTGGGAATTTTCGGCCTCGGCGCGATCGGCGCCCTGGTTGCACAAGCCGGTCGGGGCTTGGCGATGAACGTGCTGGTCTGGGGCCGTGAAGGGTCACTGGAACGGGCCCGCACGGCTGGCTACCGAACCGCTAAAGCCAAGGAGGAATTGTTCGAAAGCTCGGACGTACTGTCCCTGCACTTGCGTCTCAGTCGAGAGACCCGCGGCATCGTTAAACTTGATGATCTTGCCCGGATGAAGCAGACGGCCCTCATTGTGAACACCGCGCGCGCCGAGATCATTGAGCCCGGGGCGCTGGTCGAGGCATTGCACAAAGGCCGGCCAGGATTTGCCGCAGTAGACGTCTACGACCAGGAGCCCATCATCGGCGGCAATCACCCGCTGCTCAAGATGCCGAATGCGCTGTGCGTGCCTCATATCGGCTGGGCCGAGTGGAACAATTTCGAGCTCTACTTCTCCGAAGCCTTCGAGCAGATCGTCGCTTACGAGAAAGGCAAGCAGCTGAGACTTGCCAACCCGGACGTGAAGCCGCGATGAGAAAAGTCGGATTCACCACGAAGGCATGAAGGACACGAAGGTTTTCGTCGGGTGCGCTTCGCGCACCGGTCAGTCTCGGAATATCTCCCGCAAAGAACGCAGAATAAGAATTCGGATTATCTCCCGCAAAGGCGCTAAGGCGCAAAGGTTTTAAGAAAATTTTTTTCCGAACTTGGCGTCTTTGGCCTTTGCGGGAGGAATATCCGAATCCGAGAGTCTTCGCCTTCCGGAAAATTTTCGCGCGCCGCGCAAACTTGCAGCCATAATAATTCGCTTCGCGGGCCGCATTGCGATTCAGTCAGGCAACCACGCCAGGGCGCGAATTTCGCCGAGGCGGCGCTGCAGCGCGGTCCAGCTCTCGCCGCCGTCGGTGCTGCGCCAGAGCTGGCCCAGGGTGGCGGCGACGTAGATTAGATTCGGGTCCGCCGGATTGACGGCGAGGAAATAGACCGAGCTTTCGGCCTCGCCCGGAAGGCTTGCGTCCTCCCAGTCGGCACCGTAGTTGCGGCTGCGAAACAGCCGGCCGGCGGTACCGGGCGGTCCGTTGCCGTTGGTCATGAACATGACGCCCGTGTGGTCGGGGCGCTCGACGATGGAGCGGGTGTATTGCCATGGCGAGTCGATCGGTTGCATCGCCCAACTCGCGCCGTTGTCGCGGCTCACATGCAGTCCGGCGTCCGTGGTCGAGTAGAGCACGCGGCCACCGTCGCGCAACATCGCAAAACCGTGAATGTCCTGTGACTTCATGCCGTCGGAGCATCTTTCCCAACGCTCGCCGCCATCGAGGCTGCGCCAGGCGCCATCGATTTCCACCCCGGCCCAAACGACGCTCGAATCCGCCGGATCGAATACGATCTGCGTGACCCGCGTCCAATGCCTCCGGCCGTACGCGCCGGGGTGGCCCTCTGGAAACGGCTTATCGCCTAGATAGTAGCCGGTCAGCGCGTAGGGCTTTATGGGCACGTCTAGTTTTCGCCAAGCCTTGCCGCCGTCGTCGGTGCGGTAGAGCCCGGCCGGCTGGGTCCCGGCCAGAATTATCTCGGGGTTGTCGGGCGCATAGGCGAGCGCGGTGACCAGCATCGCGTCGTCCATCGGCGACTCTATATGTGTCCAGTTCTCTTTCTCTTGGTCCAGTCGGTAGAGTCCCGTGTTCGTGCCGGCGAGCAGTACCTGCGGTGACGACGGATGGGGCGCCAGCGCCCACACCTGGCTGCCGCTGTACATGCCGGTGCCGGTCGACATACGGAGGAGCGTTTTGCCGAGGTCGGCGCTGCTCCACACCGACAGACCATTGGTTGCCACATAAAGATGGGACATCTCTCACTCCCTCGCTTCTCCGCGCTGCACCGGTCATCCGGCGCAGTCCATGTTCAGCCGTTAGTAAAGCCCACCCATAATATTGTTCCCGCCTCAAGAGGCGGGGTTAATATAGAATAAATTTCAAATCCGGAAAATCCAAAACAGCGAATCCGTTTGAAACTAACGAATATTACCTAGCAGCGCAAATCGGCCGATGAGCACCTCGGGCAGAGATTCCACGGCGCCTTAGAACTTTATCTGCGCTGGTCTACCCGCCATTGGCTGCTCTGACAGAATGGGCAGCGACGTGATGCCGAATTCCCCCGCTCCGCGCTTACATTATTTCGCGTGGAGCAAGGGAATTTCGATAGTTGGAAGTGATTATCCGGCCGATTCGGCGAAGAATCTGCCAGCCATTTCGATCGGCGGCAGCGACTTGTTTTCTTCCGATCCACCGAGGATGGGCGTGCCGTCAGGCATGAGCCGCACCGCTTCGCCCTTTGCTGGCCGGTCCGGCGTGTACGCGCCAAAGCGCAACACCACCAAATTTCCCGGGCCGGTGTTGAGGTAACGATAGTAGGCGCCCTTGGGCAAGTTTACGCCTTGAAAGGGTTTCACTTTCATCTCGACGCCGTTCTCGTCGAATACACTCATCTCACCTTCCAGCACAATAAAGGCGTGGTCTTGGTTCAAGTGAGTGTGGATTTCATTTTCGCCGCCTTCGGCGTTGATCTTCACCGCGATCCACATGTTCTCGGTCTTCGTCACGGTCTGCGTCACCCGGCCTTGTTTCATATACGGGGTCTTCAGTGAGAATAGCTGCGCTTTCGGCGCCTCGGCGGTTTTTGCTTTTGCTGCTGATTCCATGGAGTCCTCCTAAAATAAATTTTCTGCTGTCCCGATCGATTCAACCACTCTATTACGGACAATCTTCGCCGATCAACCACTTCATCGAATTATTGCCGGCCTTGTCCGCGCGCCTGTGGTTTCGTGTTGTTGGCCGCAGCGACGAGCGCGGTATTGCGCTTAATATAAACCGAGGCATTCATGCCGGGCTTCAGTTCGCGATTGTTGGAATCGCCATCGAGCGATATCTCGACGGGAATCATCTGTTCCAAACGCGAATACGGCCCACCGGGTTTGAACAGTGCAAACTCCGAATCGGTGCTGTCGCCGATCAACTTGACTTTTCCGGTAAAGACTCGATTGGGATAGGCGTCGACGTAGATGTCGACGAAATTGCCTTGGCCAATATAACGCACATAAGTCTCACGGACGTTGGCGCGCACCACCAGCGTGTCGCGGATGATAATCTTCAGAAACGGCTGGCCGCGTTGCATGATGTCGCCGACGTTCGCCGTCTTGCGCACCACCACGCCGCTTACCGGACTGGTGACGGTGGCGCTTTCGAGATGGCGCTTTTGAGTCTGCACTTTTAGCTTGAGTTGATTGATCAGCGATTCCTGCGCATCGAGACGCGCCTTAAAGGCTTCCACTTCGGCGACCCGGGAGCGCGCCAAACGCAAATCTGCATCCGCCTTGCGCATGTCGGACTTGGCCGTTAGGGTGCGCATTTCCGCAAGCGGCGCGTCGTCGCGGAAATTATTCAATTTGGAAACCTGCGCCAATCGCAGGTCGGCCTTCAGCTGCTGCAGCTCGCCCCTGCGCATCTCGACCCTCGCCTGCGCGCTGTCGTAGGCGCTGCCGGCGTCGTCGAGGTCCTTGGCGGCGATCAATTGCTTATCGACAAGCGACTTGACGCGCTCCAGATCGAGACCGGCCTTCTTGAGGTCGACTTCCGCTCGCACCAGATTGGCATCGGCCACTTTGACGCCGGCCTCTGCCTGTTCGATCTGCGATTTGCCGACGTATTTGGCGAGTTCGTGCATGCGCAATTTTTCCTTGAGCAGGGTGCCGGCACCTTCGAGTCCCGCCTCGGCACGACTGATTTCGCTGCCAACTGCCGCGGTCATTCCCTTGAGCTGGAGCTTGGTTTCCTCGTAATGCGCGCTGGCGCGTTTCAATTCCACTTCGGCTTCATCGAGCGCGCTCTTGTATTCATCCTTGTCGATCTCAACCAGCAGGTTGCCCTGGCCCACGATGTCGCCCTCTTCAACGGCAAACTTGACAATCTTGCCCGCCACTTCCGAGCTGATCGTCGCATAGGAGGCGGTAACGCGAGCCTCATCGGTGGATACGGTATTCATCGCCGTAATCCACCAGTTGACGCCGTAGACCGCGGCAAGCGCAAA
>JAERMN010000209.1 GCA_016844625.1 Deltaproteobacteria bacterium | reverse complement strand
CGCATGGCCGAAATCATCGGCGGCAAATTGGAAATCAGCAGCACGCCCAACGTCGGCACGCGCGTGCTGATGAGCTTTCCCGCCCAAGCCGCCGGCGCCACAGCGGTAGCGAATGAGCAGCGAAAGTATGGCTGAGATTCGCGATCCGCTAGCCGCAGGCCTGCCTGGACAATCCTAAGCGCCGGCGATTCAACCCGAATTCCGCAGTTGCGGTCCAAACCTCGGTTGAGCGAGGTGTGATCCTGGAGTCGCGAAGGCAGCCCGCTGTCATGTTTCAAAGTCGTTTTTAGTTCTCAGCCAGCCGGCGCATAGCGCTTGATGAATCCACGGATTGCAGCCATGCGCGCGGGCCGCTTGGAGGTAGAGCCGCTTTGCCGTCGCGACGCAAGACTTGCACCTCGCTCTTCACGTCACTTTCAACTGCGGAATTCGGGTTCAACACTGCTCAAGGGCGATCACCAAAATCGACTCGGCTATTAATTCCCGAATTGTGCCCGAACCATTTCCCGTCCCTCGATAGCTTCTTACCATTGAAGTGTTCAACCGAACTACTGTAACCAAGTTTTTCGCGCCATCCCTCAGCGCAAGAAATTTCGAAATCCGAAGCCCGAAATCCGAAACAAACTTGCAGCCAAACAAGCCTAAAATCTGGAAATTTTAAAACCCCAAAATCCGAAACGAGTTGGTTTGGATTTTGGTGTTATTGGGTCATTTAAATCTCTGTGGGTCTATTAAATCTCTGTGGGTCTATTCCCCGCAGCTTGCTGCGTTAAACTAATTGTCTTTCCGAAGTCCGTCATTCCCGCATGCTTTAAGCGGGTCCGCCACAAGGCTTCGGACGGATCCGTCTTTCGGCGGAAATCCGGGTTAATCCGAACCTGGACCCCCGACCCATTCGACGTGGCTCAGGGTCGCCCGTCGAGAGCCTCTGGGTCAAACGATGGTGAGCACAGTCGAACCACGATAAAAACATTCGGGGGTGACGCCTTTGGGGGAATTAGTATCTCGTGCTTCTGATACCCCGCAGCTTGCTGCGGGGTAGTTCATTTCTATATTAACCCCGCCTCTTGAGGCGGGCACAAAATTATGGGGTTGCCAAAGGGGGCGAGCATCCCCTTTGCGATATTTTAATCAGCGGCGGGGTTAAATCCCCGCCCGCGAAGTGGCTTCGTTTAATATTTCCATTTAACTTGAGAAGACTTCTTATAACCACTAGTCTTGTCGTTTAGCATCGCACTCGACTACCATTCTCTCCAGGACATGGAGAAAGATAGGGAGAAAAGAAAATCGGGGAGAGTGAGTATAGCCCTGTGAACATGCCACCGGAGAGGGCTTGCTTGACCGCTCTGTGCCCGCAAAAATTACCAAACTACCGATCGCTCCCGACCGGCTCGCGGTTCTCCTATACACGTCTGACTCCACAGCAACGCCGAAAGGCGTCGGGCACAACCACCGGACCTTGCTTCATCTGGTAATGCGCGGCTCAAACGGCTATCGAGTTATTAGTACAGATCGCATCGCCCTTCTGCGCACGCTTACGGTGATCGGAGGCACCTTGCATACCCTCGGGGCGTTGCTCAACGGCGCGCCACCCATCCTACGGCGATTGGATCTTTGCGCTTGGGGCCATGTGCCGGTAGGTGTCGATCACGAGGAACAAGGCGCCGAAGGTGATCGCCACGTCGGCGATATTGAAAATGCCTGTGCGCAACGGGCCAACACCAACGTTTAGGAAATCGACGACCCGGCCGTCGTAGGCGATGCGGTCGATCAAATTGCTCATGCCGCCGGCAGCGACGAGGGATAAACAGCTGACAGCGAAGGGCGTCGGGTCACGGCTCAGCAGGAGATAGGCGATCAATCCCAATAGAAAAACACCAACCAAAACGGTGAAGATTAGCTGTCGTAATGGCCCAGGGAGCGATGCGCCGAGGCTCAAAAATGCTCCCGTGTTTTCCGCATACTGCAAACGAATGGTGTCACCGGCATAGGAATATACCGGACCGTTCTGCAAGTGTTGTTTGGCGGCCAACTTGGTTGCTTGGTCGCAGCCGACACAGGTGAGCGTGATGAGAAAAACGATCATGGCTCGCGGCAGCTTAGTCATACTGCACCTTTGGTAACGAATCTTTCTTCGTGTTACAACCGGCGCCATGGCTCGTTCGAAGCAACAACTGGCGCGCTTGATTCGCGGCGCGCTGGGTGAGGTGAAAGCCGATCTCATTATTTCCGGTGGCAAGCTGATCAACGTCTATTCCGGTGAGATTCTCCAAGGCATGGAGATCGCGATAGTCGACGGGATAGTCTGCTACGTCGGCCCAAACGCGCAACATACGCGAGGGGAAAAGAGCAAAATACTCGACGCGTCGGAATGCTATATTTCTGCCGGCTTCATCGACGGTCACACGCACATCGGTCATTACGGGCGGCCATTTGAAAATCTCCAATCGTTCTTGCCCCACGGGACGACGGCGGTGGTAGCTTCCTGTGATGAGCTGTCGACAGTATTCGGCATGCGCGGCCTGAAACTGTTCTTGGATGAAGTGGAACAGCATCCACTGCGCGTCTACACGCTGGTGTCGATGGTGGCGCCGCAGGACCCGCTCCTGTGCAGCACGGCGACATTTACCAATGACGAGGTCGCCGAAGCGCTTAGCGATCCGCGTGTGCTCGGCATGGGCGAGATTGTTTCCTGGCTGCGGCTTAGCCAGTGCGATGATGAGATTCTCGAACGCTTGGCACTAGCGCAGCGTAACGGCCAGATCATCCATGGCCACACCGCCGGCGCGCGCGATCAGAAACTTTGCGCGGTGGCAGCGGCGGGACTTTCTTCTTGCCATGAGCCGATCCGTTTCGAAGATGCGCTTGAGCGCTTGCGCCTGGGTTATTGGACGATGCTCCGGGAAGGCTCGTTGCGCCAAGACTTGGCGGCGACCCTGCCTCAGCTGATTGCGTCTGGTGTGAATCTTCAGCGGCTCATTCTTGTCACCGACAGTATGGCGCCGGACGATGTTGCCGAAGTCGGTCACATGGATAACGCGGTGCGCCGCGCGATGGAGCTTGGCTTGTCGCCGCTCCAAGCGATTCAATCGGTCACGCTCAACCCGGCGACCTATTGCGGTATCGAGCAAGACGTTGGTGGCATCGCGCCGGGACGCTTTGCCGACATCGTTGTGCTCGACGATCTTGAGACGTGTCATGTGCGCGAGGTTTTGATCGCGGGGAAAGTCGTGGCGCGCAATGGTGTATCGGAAGTGACGGCGACGCCGATTCAGTTACCGCAAGATATGCTCTACTCGCTCAAACTTGGAATTGACATCACGCCGGAGACGTTCAAGATTCCAACGCCTAACACCGCGCCGAGAGTGCGGGTCATGGAACTGATCAATCAAACGATTACGGCGGAAAGGATCGTCGAATTCAACGTGCCGGCCGGGATCGTTGAAGCGAATCTCTACGATGATCTGCTCAAAGTCGCCATGTTTGACCGCCATCATCGATCCAAGAAGGTTGCCTTCGGCTTCCTCAAGGGGCTGGGCACGAAAGTGGGCGCGATCGGTCTTACAACCAATCTCGATGAAAACACGTTGATGATCGTCGGCAGCGACGACAACGACATGGCACTGTGCGCCAACGCGTTGCTTGAAGCGGGCGGCGGCATCGCGGTTGTCGACTGCGGCGCGCTTGTTGGCAAACTTGACTTTCCCTGCGGCGGAATATTTTCGTTGTACCCTTGGCAAGAAGTGGGGCAGGGTTTGCGGCGAATTCAAACGCGCTTAAAAGAAATGGGCTCGCCTTTCGACAAGCCCATTTTTGCGTTGAGCTTTTTGCCGTTTGTGACCTTGCCCGCGCTCAGAATAACCGCGCGCGGTTTGGTCAACGCCAAGGAACGAAAGCTCGTCTCGTTGTTTGCCGATTGACGCTTATGAAGCGCTGCCTTCTTTTTTTACGACGTCTTGGCGGATCGGCAGTACCCGGCCTTCGTTTTTTCTCATCGAGATATGGCCTTCGAGGATCGCGCCGTCGCCGATCACTAAACTAAGCGTAGTCACGTCGCCGACCACGGAACCCGGCGGTTGGATTTCCAATTTCTTTTCCGCGACGACATCAGCCATCACTTTGCCCTGCACCAGAATCGACTGGGCGGAAACTTTGCCCTTTACGGTCGCTTGCTGGCCCACCGTCACATGGGATGCCGAAACGATCTCGCCGTCGACGTCGCCGTCGATGGTTGCTTGGCCTTCGAAGTGTAATTTCCCATTGATTTTGGTGCCGGCGCCGAGGTACGCGCCTAAATCCGCCGGCACACCGCTAGGTCTGTTCGATTCTGCCATAGCTGCCCCCCCTTTTGATTTGACTTGCCAAATATAAATCACTCTGAGATTTTTGTCTACGTTTTTGGCGATCCCCGTTGAATTCATCAGTTTGGGCGGTTTTCTTTTGCCTTCGCGTTGCGGGTTCTGATATAAGCTAGTCGTCGTGCAAAGCGATTGCCGCCACTTCCACAAGCCTCGGTTTGTTTAGTTATAGCCAGCACAGGAGTTGTTTCATGCATAGCGAAGATCTGCGGGATTACCTCGATATTCTGGAAGAATATCACGAGGTCCAGCGTATCAAGACGGAAGTCGATTGGAACCTTGAGATGGGGGCGATTACCCGGCGGGTTTACGATCTGGGCGCTCCTGCGGCGCTTTTTGAGAATGTTAAAGGCTATCCGCAAGGTTTTCGGGCCTTGGGCGCGCCGCTCGGTACGAGCAACTATCCGGGCCACGCGCAGTTCGCGCGCACCGCGTTGGCGATGAACATGGCGCCGACTTCGTCCGCCAAGGAAATCATGTCGACTTATCTGGAACGCAAGGAGAAATTGATTCCGCCCGTCACAGTGAACACGGGTCCGTGCAAGGAGAATATCGATATCGGCGATGCGGTGGACGTACTCAAGTTTCCCATACCATTAATTCATGGTGGCGATGGCGGGCGCTACATCGGCACCTGGCACACCGTGATCACTAAAGATCCCGACAGTTCGTGGGTCAACTGGGGCATGTACCGGCTGATGGTGCACGACCGCAACACGCTCGGCTGTCTGTTTCCGATGCAGCAGCATATCGGTCAGATGTATCAGAAGTACGAAGCGATGAATAAGCCGATGCCGGTGGCGGTCGCCATCGGCGGCCAGCCGGTGATTCCATTGGTCAGCTGTGTGATGCTGCCACCCTACGTCAATGAAGTCGACGTCGCCGGCGCGTTGCAAGGATCGCCGATTCCATTGGTTAAGTGCGAGACCGTGGATCTGGAAGTGCCGGCGTCCGCCGAGATCGTCATCGAAGGCGAAGTGCTGCCGCACGAGCGCAAAATGGAAGGGCCCTTTGGCGAGTACATGGGCTACGAGGCGGGTAAATCGTCGCCCAAGCCGATCTTGAAAATCACAGCGATCACCTATCGCAACAACCCGATTCTGCCTTTTTCCAACATGGGCATGCCGATACACGAAGGGCAGACGGCGACGGCGTTGATCAAGGGCGCGGAGATTTACGCCGAGCTAAAAAAGCTCGGCTTACCGGTGCACGCGGTATACTGCCCGCCCTTTGGCGTTGGTCATATGTGCGTCGTGTCAACCGAGGTGCCGTTCATCAATTTCGCGCGCCGGGTCGCACATGCGGTGTGGGCAACCAAGCCGGGGTTGTTCGTTTATTACATGGTGATCGTCGAACCGGATGTCGATCCGACCAATATGGACGAAGTGCTGCACGCGATAACGACCAAGTGTCATCCGGTGAATGGAATTCACCAAGTGCCGCATATTCCCGGCTTCCCCGTGCTGTTACCGTTCCTGGCGCCGAAAGAAAGGCTGATCGGTGACGCCGCGGGCGTGATTTTCGATTGCACCTGGCCGAAGGATTGGCCCAAAGAAAGTATTCCGGAGAAAGCTACCTTCGAAAATCTTTGGCCGAAGGATTTGCAGGAACGGGTTGTTATGAATTGGCAAAATTATGGTTTTAATTCGCCAGTTGGCAAGTGAAATGTATCGCCAGAGCAGGTTAATGGCTGCCTAACGAGCAACATTGCTTAATTGGTCTCGCCCTCACAGCGACTGCGGCAAAGACGAGCATATCGTCGCGTCATTGCGTAGTGAACTGATGGTATCGATCATTGACGCTGGCATATCCAACGTTTTCGCCATCGCGTGAGGGGTGCCCGCATTGGCGATCGTGACCGGATCGGAGCGATGGTTAAGCGATTTCCGGGTCGATTTGGAAGCTTAAGGAAGTCAGTCAACGTGCGAGCGATGGCCGGTGCTAGTGGCGACGTCACTTCCGGCAATTGATTGATAGAGTCGTAAGTCAGGCTAATGCAGCTTTAACCGGCTTTCGGGGTTGTTTGCTCTTCCTCTTCGACCCATTCTTGGAAGCGGCTTTCCAAGATGCGCCATTGTCCACCGACCTTGAAGGCGGGGATCTGACGATGTTGGATCATGCGGTGGAGCGTTCTTTTAGAAATTTTGAGAATGCTCGCCGCCTCGGCCAAAGTTAAAAGGCTAATCGTGCTATCTGGTTTCTTCATCATTCAGGTGCTCCTAAAGTCTTCGGAAAACAGCAAGGGTTATGCCAGAGAGCGGCGAAGACCCATATTCTGAATCGAACGCAATTCAGATGAAATCAATGCCCAGCTCGGAGGCGCCTATAGGTCAAATATCGACAGCGCCTTACTCAGGTTGACAAGAATATTGCTACTGGTGGCACGGAAACGAGTAAATTGACCGATAAGGCTGCGACAATAGTGAACGTTCCCGCTATTATGTTCGGCGCAGGAAAGTAAGGAACTTAAACAGCAGGGGGGGA
>JAERMN010000012.1 GCA_016844625.1 Deltaproteobacteria bacterium | reverse complement strand
ACGCCGGTTGCCGTGAGATTCATCAACGTGTATCGTTTTTTGATGACCGTTTCGGCGCGCACCGGCCGGAGAATCTTCCTTCTTGTGCTCGCGTTCTTAGGCCTCCTCTGCCTGACCCTGTTGGGTATTTTACAGTCCAACTCGTTTAGGGAATGGCTCCAAGCGCAAATTTCTGAGCGCAGCGGTTACACGGTTCGCGCCGCCGCACTAAGCTATCGTCTGCCTTTTGGCATCGTCGCGGATTCCGTGCAGCTTTCCAAAGCGCGGCAGTTTGAGCTAAAGACGGCGCGCCTAAGCGCGAGCTTCAATCCTTTCGACTTAGGGTCGAGCACCTTGGGTCGCATCGAGGTTGAAACGCCGGTCCTGCAACTTGACATTGACGAGATTATGAAAGCGCCGAAAAGCCAATCGGCCGACATCGCCTTGCGCAATCTAAGTATTCGAGACGGCACGATCATCGTGCGCAAAGGCGGCGAGACGCTATTCGAGTTGCCGAATATCAACGTGAACGCGGAGAACCTAAACCTTGGCGCGCAATCGGGAGTAAATCTGCGCGCCGATCTGCCGCGTTTGAACGGCGACGCGGAGCTATCCATCAAAGGTCAAGTTCGCGATCTGGAATCCCAGCTGATCGTCCGGCCCAAACAGTCAAAAGGAATTTTTGGCCGGCGCACGACAGAGCCCGCGGAATGGTTACACCTACGGCTCAAAATGCGCGCGCCGGCCGAACAGCAGGCCGAGGCAACGATCGAAAGCAAGTTCGACAATCTCGCCATCGGCGCCTACAAACTCACCGGCACGCTTAACACTCAGGTCGCCATCGATGCCAATTTTACCGAGGCAATTTTTTCCGGCGCTGCGACCATCGCCGATTTTCCGCACAGCGTGACTCCGGTGGCGTTTCAGTTCGCCAAGGGTAATGCCCGCGCGAATTTCACCGGCAACTATTCCGTTTCGAACAAGGTGCTGATCGTCAAAGCGTTCTCCCTCAACTCTCATCTCGGCAAAGCTAGCGGCACGGGTGAAATAAAGTTCACGCCCCAAGCGCCAATCGCCAACGCCAAGATCGCTTTACGCGAGCTGCCGGTGGAAATTTTCAAGGCGTACTTGCCGGCGCCGTTGCACCGTTGGACCTATCAAGGCCAAGGCCAAATCGAGTTGGACTTGCAAGGCGCGTGGAGCGCGCTCGCCGCCAAGGGAATCCTCCAGAGTGACAAGTTGCAGATTCGCGGCGACGACCTGTCCGTCGCCAGCGCCTCTCTCGCGGTGCCATTTGAATGGACCAAATCGGCGCTCCGTTTCAAAGCAACAAAAATGCGGGCTGAAAAGTTAACCTACACGCCCAAAGACCGCTGGCAGGCCGCGGCCGAAAAGCTGCAAATCGACGCAACATTCGACTACCAAGCGAAACAACCATTGACGCTCAAGGGTCGCGTCGAAACCACCGGAGCGAAGTTCAACTCCCCAGATAGCACTAAAGTTGGCGAGAACTTAAATTTTAGCGGCCCGGTCCAACTCATTGTCGACCCGGAAAAACAGACAGCCACCGTTACCGGCAAGATCAGCGCCGATAACGGCGAAATTTTGTGGGGCAAGTTTTTCGGCGACTTGAAGAGACAAAAGCCGGTACTCGATCTCGATGCCGATTACATTCGCAACCAAGACCGACTCGACTGCCGGCGCTGCAATGTGAACTTCGCCACCATCGGCGCCGTCGAAGTCGGCGGCGCGGTCGAGCGCTTGATGGAAAACCCAACCTTGCGGCTGCGAGCGCGCAGCGCGAGTTTCTCGCCGGGCGGTTTCTTCGAGTTTTTTCTGCGTGAAACTTTTAACCGCCAATACCCCGTGCTCGATCAGCTCAACTTGGCAGGCCAGATGGCCTTCCAGCTCGAACTCCAAGGCAGCCTCGACGCGCTCAACGCCGAAGGCGAGCTGTCTCTCAAAGGCGGTAATTTGAGCGCGAAATCCAATGACTGGCAGATCGGACCGATCGCGCTCGAACTGCCGTTTCAAGTGCGCTTAGCTGACACGAAAGCGACATCGACCGGCAATGTGCGCACCGGAACGCTCGCCATCGAACGCGCGCGCTTCGCTAAGCAAACCATCGCGCCGATCACGACGACGATCTCTCTCGCCAACAACAGCCTGCGCCTGCACCAGCCCATTCGTATCGCCGTCTTTGGCGGCGTGGTAGAAATCGGTAATCTTATCTGGCCAGACGTCATAAATGATCCGAAAAAAGTTTCGTTTTCAGCCGAGACCAAGCGGCTCCAGCTGCAAGCGTTAACCGAAGCGATGAATTGGCCGCGCTTCAGCGGCACCATGACCGGCTCGATTCCTGAAGTGCAGTCGGTCGGCGCGACGCTGCGCAGCCGCGGCGAGATTCAAGCTGAGGTATTCGGCGGGCGCGTGCGCATGGGCAAATTGGAAATTGACAATCCCTTTTCAGCGCTGGCGTCGATCAAGCTCGACGCCAAGCTCGATGGTATACAATTGGAACAGGTCTCGAAGACGTTTGCCTTCGGCCGCATCTCAGGCATTCTGGAGGGCACGATTGACGATCTCGTCCTGACCGACGGTCAACCGGCCGAACTGCGCGCCGATCTGCATTCGGTCGACCGCGGCGGCGAGCAACGGATTAGCGTCGAAGCGCTCAACAAGATAACCGTGCTCAGCTCCGGCCAAGAGGCCGGCGCGCTTTATGGCGGCCTGGCGAGTTTCTTCGACAGCTTTCGCTATAGTAAGCTCGGCTTCAAAGCGACATTGAAAAACGACCGGCTCACCTTGCGCGGCGTCGAAAGCCAGGGCGACAAGGAGATGCTCGTAGTCGGCAGCCTGCTGCCGCCGACAGTTAATATTGTCAGCCACACGCAAAATATCGCCTTTTCCGAGCTTTTGCGGCGGCTGGAACGTATCAAAACCGACAAACCAAACGTCAAATAGAATGGAGGCAGTATGCTTAAACGAATATTAATAACGGCCGCGTTCCTGATCAGCGCCTGCGTGACGGTCAACATTTACTTTCCCGCCGCCGCCGTCGAGCGCGCCGCGGATCAAATCGTTAAAGAAACTTGGGGCGGCCCCGCCGAACCGGCGAAAACGCCCGCGCCGCAAAGTTGGAATCTCTTCTCGCCAGTGCGCTTGGCATCGTTGACTCTAGCCAGTGAAGCCCACGCCCAGGAAGCTGACATCAATGTGTCCAATCCGGCGATCCGCGCGCTAAAAGAATCGATCAAAGAGAGAAGCGCGGCGATCAGGCCGTTTATGGATCGCGGCAACATCGGCATCGCCCAGGACGGCCTGCTCGCCATCCGCAGTACCGATGGCTTGAATCTCAAAGAGCGCGCCGAAACCAAACAGTTGGTCGACGCCGAGAACCGCGACCGGGAAAATCTCTACGCCGAAATCGCCAAAGCCAACGGCATCCAGAAAGAAAGCATTCCCAGGATCAAAAACATCTTCGCGAGAAGCTGGCTCGATCAAGCGCGCGCCGGCTGGTGGATTCAAGACAGCCAGGGGAATTGGAAGAGAAAATAATTTGCTGCCAAGACAAGGAGAGCCGAACCTATGAGACAAGAATATGTGGCGCAGTTGCGAATTATTTTTTTCGCGATCGTTACGGTTGGTCTATTTAGCGCTTGGTCTTTTGCGCAATCTACCAAAGGAACCTACACCACCACGGCCGATGTGCCGCTGCGCAGCGGGGCGGGTAATTTTCACGAAGTGATCACGACCCTGCCGAAGGGCATCAACATCAATGTCGTCGGCAAAGAAGGCTACTGGCTCAAAGTTGAGTCGAAACATGGCGGCAAGCCAGGCTACATCGACGAACAGTTCGCCAAGCCGGCAACGGCGCAACAAACCGCGCAAACCACGGTGAACGCCAATCCGATCGCCGGCCCCTACCGCACCTTGAGGGAACTCGACCTGCGGGAAGGCCCTAGCACAAAGTATCCGACCGTCGCCAAACTCCCGGTCGGCATCAAAGTAAACGTTGTCCGCGCCGAAGGCGACTGGCTCAGAGTCGAATCGAAAATAGGCAGCAAGCCGGGCTACTTAGACAAACGCGACGTCGAACGCTGGCGCGATCGATAGCAGAAATAGACCGAAGAATTCTGCACCGCAGCGACGCGGAGTTCGTTGCGATTGGGTTTTCCCTCCGCGTCCTCGGCGTCTCCGCAGGGAATATCCTGATTCCTGCCTCGATAAATAACCGAAAATTCGCAACCCCCTCACAACCCCTTGCCCAACTCCTGCGACCTTCTCGTTGCGCTAACCACCGCATCCATCACGGTGCCGTGAAAACCTTTTTGCTCCATCGCGTAGAGACCGGCGATGGTGGTGCCGCCGGGAGAAGTGACTTCGTCTTTTAGCTCGCCTAAATGTTTGTTTGCTTCGAGCGCCATCTTGGCGGCGCCGTAGACCGTTTGCATGGCGAGCTTGAGCGCGACATCGCGCGCTAGGCCGACCTGCACGCCGCCATCGGCGAGCGCTTCCATGAAGAGAAAAACGTAAGCCGGCCCGCTGCCGCTGAGGCCGGTGACCGCGTCCAAATATTTCTCTTCCACTGCCATACCGACGCCAAAGCTATTAAGAATTGCCCCGACCTTTGCTAAATCTGCCGCGGTCGCATGCGCGCCGCCGGCGTAACCGGCCGCCCCAGCACCGACGACGCAGGGAATATTGGGCATCACCCGGACAACTCGCGCGCCTTGCGCTAGACCCGCTTCGATGCGCGCCAACGGCACGCCCGCGGCGACTGACACCAACAACTTTTTCGCGCCGAGCTTTTTGGCGATCTCACGCGCCACCGGATCGACGATCTGCGGTTTGACCGCGAGAATAATAATGTCGGCGAAATCGCAAAGCGCGCCGTTATCCGCGGTTACTTTGATGCCGAGCTCGTTGGCAGCCGCTTGGCGCAGCGCCTCGCTGACATCGCTGGCCATAACGTTCTCTTTCGCCGCAAGGCCGGCGCGGATCACGCCACGCGCAATCGCCGAACCGATTTTCCCCGCGCCAATCACACCGATTTTTTCCGTCAACACTGGGAACCTCCCTGGTAGCACATCGAATCGACGCCAGCATAATGGGTCCGGTTAGCAACTTCAAAGGGGGAATTATCCACGACGAGGCCTTTGCGGGACAAGCCGCAACCGAAAGCCGGAATATTTCGCGCAAAAGGCATCAAGGGACTCTTGGAAAAATGCCAAACTCAAAATTCGAAATCCGAAACAAATTCAAATGATCAAAAAGCAGAAAATTTCAAACCAGCCCGTTTCGGATTTCCGTAATTGGAATTTAAGTTTTTGAGTTTGTTTCGGATTTCGATATTCGGATTTCGGATTTTGATTCGGGATGGATTGGCATTGTAGCGCGAGAATCTTTGCTGAACTCGGATTGTCCAACGTTTAACAGGTAAGTGGCTAGTACCGTTTGCCCAGATCCTGCAACGCTTTCAATGCCTCGGCGTCATCGGGGCTGAGCGAGAGAATTTCGCGATATTTTTGTTCGGCTGCTTGGACTTTTCCCAACTGCCCGTAGGACTGGCCGAGGACAAAGCGGAGATCGTTGCGCCGCCGGCGCAGGCGCAACGCCTGCTCGTAAGCCTCGGCGGCTTTCTCCCACATGGCGAGCTTGTAGTAGACCGCGCCGATTTCTGAATAAAAGGTCGCCGAGTCCTCGCCCTTGGCGCCTGCCTTTTCCAACAACCCGCGCGCTACTTGCAACTGTTTTTTGCTCTGCGCCTCATCTTTAATCCGCTGCGCGGCAGCCGAATTCCAGCGTCCCCACGCGAGCAGCACGGCGGGATGTTCGGGGTGGAGATCGCGCGCCTGCACGAACCATTTCTCCGCTTCCGCTAGATCACCCGAGTGCAAAGCGATATTGCCCAGCCCTAGATAGGGCAAAACCTCTTTGCTGCCCATCTTAATTATTTTCCCGTACACCTCCTTAGCGTCGGGCAGATAGAATTCGTCGCTCATCGCCAGCACGTCGGGAATGTATTCCGCGCCCTGCTCCAGCGCGGCAAAAGCCTCTTTGGCACCCTCGGTGCTCTTGTCCTGCTCCAAAAGAATTTTCATTTTGAGCAGGCGAAATTTCGGGTTCTTCGGCTCGAGGCGAATCGCTTCTTCAACTTCGTTGAGCGCCCGGCCGCGCGAAACGCTCGCCAGGTACGACTGCGCCATGTAGAAATGGTGCATCGCTTGCGGCACCGGCAGCGGCTGGGTTTTCAGCCAGGGCGGGCTTTCAATAAGATACGGCGTCATAAGCTTACGGTTGAGCTCGGTGGTTGAGCGGCGCAAATTTTTCGGCGCGGAGAATTCCAACTGCGCGCCGTCATCGGTATTGATCGACGCGCCCTTGGAAAACGCCAGAAAGCCGTCCCGATTCATGCGGTAAAAACCCTGCACCGCGTACACATCGGAGAGGCCGAGATATTCCAGATCCGATTGCAGCATCTTGTTGTTGTCGTAGATTTCTTTCAGCGCCGGATAATTAAACTTTTGTTCCTTCTTGCTGCCGATCAAAAGGAAATCGCTTTCCTTCATGCTCCAAAGTGAAACATGCGGGAACGCTTCGGCGAAGGTGCGAAACACCATGCGGAAATCGTCCGGCGACATCGAATAATTGTGAATCCACTGGGCAAAGATGCCGTCGTCTTTGATCTTCGATTTAACAACCGAATAGAATTCGCGCGTGTAGAGGTTGGCGATGCCGGCGATCCAGGGGTTGGACGGCTCGGCGGTAATGACATCGTAGAATTTCGGCGTGGCGAGAATATAGTTTCTGCCGTCGGTGGGAACCACTCGAACCCGCGGGTCTTCGAGCACGCTCGAATGGCGCGAATGACGCGCGTTGCGCGATAACCGGTCGATGGCGCCGCGGTAGTCTAGATCCTCGGAACGTCTTATCAGCTCCGCGCGGGTGTCAGACTCCATCACACCTTTATAATAGAGCCGTTTTTCTTTCGCGTTGTACCAAATCCGGCTCTTTGAATCGTCGGCGGGAAAAGTCACCCCGGCGGGAAACTTGTCGACTTTGACCGTGGCGCGGTTGAAAAACTTGCTCGCTTCGATCATCGCCGGCTCTATTTCGATGACTTCGATGTCTTTCAGTGATTTAAACGTCGCCAACGCCTTGGCTGACATGCCGCTACCGAGACCGATGGTCAGCGCGGTTTCAGCTTTCGGATTAAGCATCATCGCGATGTAACTGGTCATCAACTGGCTGAGCGCGTCACCGTAGGAGCCGTCGATCTTGCCGTTGGAGCGAAAATAAAGGTAATCGCTGCCGCTGATCCGGTGCACGCTCACCGTGGTGGTCAACCCTTCGCGGTAAAACAGCACGTCATCGCGCTTCATCTCTTCGAGCCGCAGGCTATTGCTCGGCAGCGATTCATAGCGGTCGGCGTAGACGGTCACGCCGCTGGTAAGAATGCTCGGATCCCAGCGGCGAATTTTGAACGGCACGATCGCCGCCAGCACCAACACGGCGACGCCGAGCGCGTAACGCGGCAATGCCGCAAGCTTGGGATCGCAAATCAGCAGCCAAGCGCCGATCGCAAGATTCATCACCACGGCGAAGATGATCGTGTTCTGCACACCAAGATTGGGGATCAGGATAAAACCGCCGGCAAACGCGCCCAAGACCGCGCCAACCGTATTGGCCGCGTAGGAACTACCGACGCCGCTACCGACACGGTACAAGCTTTGGGTGAACAAGCGCGCCACCAGAGGGAAAGTCATGCCCAGGAGAATCGTCGGCACGAACATCACCAGCGCCGATATAAATATTTGCAGATAGAGAAACACCGTAAAGGTGTCACCGAAACCGTGCAGCAACCGGACGAAGATCAACGGCAGTTTTTCAAAAAGCGGAATCGTCGCCAGCGCCGACAAGCCAACCCATAGTTCGATCAAACCGAAAGTGCTCAAGCGCGCCTCCCGGCCGCCCATGGCGCGCGCGTAGATAAAACCGCCGAGCGCTAGGCCGATCAAGAAAGTCACCAACATCGTCGAGAAGGAATAGATCGAACTGCCGATGACCAAGGTCAAAGCGCGGGTCCAGGCATTCTCATAAACCAAAGAGGCAAAACCGGAAAGCGCGAAAGAAGTCAAAACCACCCACGCCAGCATCCCACTCGATGCCGACGACCTAGTCTCCGTATCGGGCGCTTCACTCGCTGGCGCGGTTGCTTGTGGCACGGCTGGCAACGGCGGCTTGTCGCGGAGTCGGTCGACGATCAGAATCACAGCGGCGATCACCATATTGACGCTCGCGGCGACGAACACAGTAGCGCGCATGCCAAGCGTGGGAATGAGCAAAAAACCGCCCGCGGCGCAGCCGATCACCGCCCCAAGCGTATTGGTGGCGTACAGATCGCCAACCCGGCGGCCGAACTGAGCGAAGCTCTTGACGAAGAATCGGCTCAGCACCGGCAACGTCGCGCCCATCAGCAAGGTTGGAAAAACCAACAAAACAAAGGACAGAAAAAACAGCACGAGATTGAAGATAAATGGATAGGACTGGTTGAGGCCGAAGATCGGGCCGTAGAGTTTTTGCGCGCCGGCGAACAGCCACGGCACCACAAAGCCGTACACGCCCACGCCTGCTTCGAGCAGACCATAGAGGAGAAAATCATTCTTGCCTCGGTCGGCGATTTTGCCGAACCAATAGCTGCCGATCGCAAGTCCCGCCATGAACGCCGATAACACCGTGGCGATCGCGTACGTCGTGTTGCCGAAGATCTGCGTCAGCATGCGCGTCCAAACCACCTGATAAATCAATCCCGCGGCGCCGGAGAAGAAAAAACAGAACAGTCCGACGATTAGAAGCCAGTCTTGTTTCGAACGTTGATCGCCATCCGTCATTGAAAATCTCCCGTAAACATCCGCAAATAATTCACAGAGTGATAGCAAGCCGCCGACTAACTGTAAAGGGTAGCGCGCTCCGAGAAATCCCTCGCGCGATGTCCTGGCTATCGGTTTTATCGCTCTGCGCGTGAACGAAAGCGCAGCCTAGCTGAGAGCAGGTTCGTTGACTTCAAGAAACATTTCATGTAGGCATTAATGCCGTCCAAACTTCTAGAACCTGAAATTCATCCCCATCTTATATAATCGAGTTTGGTCTAAAACATTTGTGGTTGGTTTCAAGTTCAAGGCCTTTTTTGCGCTGACGTAGATATCGCGGCTAGAATAAACTTAAACGATTCGGAGGAAAACAATGGCAAACGCAAAACGAGATGGGGCATCGCCGGAAGAAGCCAGAGATCTACGGAGTGCCATCGAGTGGATGAAAAAAGAAGGGGACATCATCGTCACCGATAAAGAGGTCGACCCCAACCTGGAACTCACCGGCATTCAAAAAAAGCTCGATGGTGGCTGCCCCATCCTTTTCAATAACGTCAAAGGCAAACCGCAGCATCGCTGTGTCACCAATTTGTTCGGTGACATGAACGTCATCAACAAAATGTTCGGCTGGAAGGATCACGCCGACCGGACCAGAAAATTAGCCTATGCCATCACCCATCCGATTGCGCCGATCGTCATCGATCAAAAAGACGCGCCGGTGCAAGAAGAAGTCTATGAGAAACCGGCGGAGGCAAACGACTACGTTGTGCCGATCCGTCACACCAACATCGAGCCTGAATTGACCGTCGGTTCCGGCAACCGATTAATTTCCGGCGAATATTTTAACGGCGGCACCGATCTCGGTTATAACCGCATGAACTTTCGCTGGGGCAATGTCGGAACTTTCCAAATTTCCCCGGGCTCGCACATGTGGCAGGTCGTCAGCAAGTATTACAAAGACAACAAAATGGTGCCGATCACGATGAACTTCGGCTTGCCGGTGGCCGGTTCGCTGCTCGCCGGCGCGGGTTTTGATTACGTGATCCTGCCGCAAGGCTGCGATGAAGTCGGCATCGCTGGCGCCGTGCAAGGCGCGCCCATGCGTTTGGTTAAAGCGCGCACCGTTGACGCCTATGCGTTGGCCGATGCGGAAGTCGTTCTCGAAGGTTACGTCAACCCGCGCGATCGCCGTTTCGAAACTGCCGAGTCCGAAAAAGCCGGCATCCAAGGCCGCTTCCATTTCCATCCCGAATGGGCCGGTTATATGGGCAAAGCATACAAAGCTCCGACGTTCCACGTCAGCGCCGTCACCACGCGCAAGCGCGAAGGCAAGCCGATCATTTTCCCGCTCGGCGTGCATACCCTCGACGACCACAACATCGACACCACGGTGCGCGAAGCGGCGATGTTCGAGCTCTGCGAAAGAATGCAGCCCGGCATTATTATGGACGTCAACATTCCCTATTGCATGACCGACTGGGGCGGCGCGATCATTCAGGTGAAAAAGCGCAACCGCATCGAAGAAGGTTGGCAGCGCAATTTTATGGCGGCGATTCTCGCCACCTCGCAAGGTTCACGTGTGGTGGTCGCCGTCAGCGAAGACGCCGATCCCTACGACATGGACGACATCATGTGGAACATCACCACGCGGGTCAACCCGAAGACCGATATTATCAATCCGCTTCCCGGCGGCCGCGGCCAAACCTTCATGCCCGCTGAACGTATGACCGCCGGCGAGAAAGAATGGACCGCGTCGAATACCAGTTTCGAAGGCGGCATGGGCATCGACGCCACCGTGCCGTTCGGTTACGAAAGCGATTTCATGCGGCCGGTTTATCCGGTCGACAGAGTCGACCTGAAAAATTGGTTTAGCGACAAGGATATTCACAACGCCAAGAGCCGCATGCAGGGCTGGGTGCACTCCTTGGCGCGCACTGGCAGATAATTTCCCAGATTGTTCCAAGGACAAAAAAGGCAGGGACAAAATCCCTGCCTTTTTATCCCATCGCCGGCAAGAATTTTTTCTATTGAGAAACCTTCCCGGAAATGTAAAAAGCGCTTCCTTTAATTTCAACTACTCAGGAACGGGAGAAACTTATCGCGCGGCAATCTGAAAGTTTTTTTGAAAATCACGTTGACTTAACTCACCCTATTTGATAGCTAACTAACAACTTCGGCGCCTTCAAATCGCCAACGCAGTCTCTTTTTAAGCAAAAATCACCGAGGAATAAAGTTTGGAGAAACGTCGTAAAAAAACGCACGCTGGCACTTTAAGCTGCGCCACCGCATGCAGCAAATTCGCTCTGGCCGCCGTGCTATTTGTGCCGGCATTGCTGGCATTCAAACATCTCGCGAATGACACGAAAATTGTCAAAACGACGCAAGTCCTAAAAATTGTCCAAATCACGGAAAAACTCCGCCCCAGAGAACTGGTCAAAATATATTCGATCGTCAGAGCGCACCGCCCCGACGTCGCCGAAGCCGAAGCGTGGCGTGTTTCAGAAGTGATTTTAGAAGAAAGCCTGAAGCGCGACTTCGATCCGATTCTCGTGCTCGCGGTGATCAAAGTAGAGAGCCGCTTTCAGTACACTGCGGTGTCGCCCATGGGCGCACGCGGCATCATGCAAATAATGCCGGACACCGGCAAATTTTTAACTGAAACTCGCGGCCGCGAACTCGGTCTGCGTCCGGCGGCGTTTCGCCCAGAATCGCTGGATGACCCGCTGTTAAACATTCGCTTGGGAGTTTCTTATCTGCACGAGCTCAAAAAACAGTTTCAGAATTTAAGCCACGCTTTGACCGCCTACAATGTCGGGCCGGCGGAAATTCAGAATCGCATTGAAAATAAATTAGAGTTTTCCAACGAATATTCCACACTGGTCCTCAATGCCTACCAACGTTACAAAAAAGCCAAACAACCCACTTTCTGATCTCATCCCCTATTATTATTTAATCAAACGCGGCGGCGCCATCGGTTCGATGCTCGCTTCTCTGCTGAAACAGGCGAGCCAAGATCGCACGGACGCAACTCTACTCGGGCATGAGCGGCACATAAGCGCCATTAGCTCAGTAGCTCTTCGTATTCACGGCTTTAGAGCGAGAGCCATGCCGTTCACGCAGTGATGACGCAGGTGATCCTGGATCGCGATAAAACTCTCGCCATGGCGCGCTCATCCGAGCAATAGCAATGCGCCATGCTCTTGTGTTAAATCAAACTCGAAGCCGTCAGTTAAGAAAATATGATTAAGCCAAACGAAGTTCTCGTCACAAGCGCAACTTGGGACGAGATTTCCCGTCATTCACGGGAGGCTTTTCCGGACGAATGTTGCGGCGTTATTCTAACCAACGGTGTCAGCGATCAGGTCCAACGCCTCGAAAATATCCAGAATAAACTCCACGCCCTCGACCCCGAGACTTATCCACGCACGGCGGTGATCGCCTACGCGATGGATCCAAAGGAATTGGAAGCCATTCTCGACAACGCTCAGCGCGGCGGCAACAAGCTCAAAGCGTTTTATCACTCTCATCCTGATCATGACGCCTACTTCTCCGCCGAAGACAAAGTGTTCGCCAGCCCTTTCGGCGAGCCGACTTTTCCCAACACGGCGCAGATCGTCGTCTCGATCTATCATCGCGAAGTGAAACGGATGTGCGCTTTCGCGTGGTCCGACGAGCAAGAAGATTTCGTCGAAGTGCCGATCAAGAGAGTTTAACTCGATGCCGGCAGCGCGCGACCAGACTGTCGATTCCCAAGGACTGGCGATTCATTATCTCGAATGGGGCGACCCGAGCGGCGAACCGCTCGTGCTCATCCATGGGTTTCTCGACCTTGCCTATAGCTGGCAACCGTTCGTCGCCGAGCTGCTGGCAAAATCTCAGCGTCCCCTGCGAATCATCGCGCCGGACTGCCGCGGCCATGGCGACAGCGGCTGGGTTAGCGCGGGCGGCTACTATCACTTTCCCGATTACATTTTTGATCTTGACTGCGTGCTGCGCGCGGCGGGAATCGATCGATTCAAGTTAATCGGCCATTCCATGGGTGGCACCATTTCGTTCCAATACGCCGGCGCCTTTCCCGAGCGGGTGAACCAACTGGTGTTGATCGAAGGCGTCGGACCCGTCGGCATGAGCTTTTCCGACGCGCCGCTCAGGATGGAAACCTGGATCAATGAAGTGCACGAGCGCGGCCGCCGTCATTTTCGCGTATACTCCAGCGTTGAGGCCGGGGCGAGCCAACTGCGCCAGACCAATCCGCGCCTCAACGAGCCTTTCGCATTGGCGCTGGCGCGCGCAGGGATGAAACCGAATGATCGCGGTAAATGGGTTTGGAAATTCGATCCGCTGCACCGCACCGCGGCGCCCCAACCGTTTTACACCGCCCAGGCGCGCGCGTTCTTGCAACGCATCGATTGCCCCGTCCTGATTGTCGACGGCAAGGAGAGTCGGCAAACCCGCCGCACGGATAAGCAAGAACGCTACGATGCGATGCGCCAGCAGCGCCACGTCGTCATCGATGGCGCCGGCCACATGGTGCATCACGACAATCCCAGCCGGTTGGCCGAAGTTGTCGCAACATTTTTGCAGTTGGCGTGAGCCGGTACAGCCAGCGCCAGGAAGTTCATAAAAGACGCCCATGAATTCACTTCGAAATTCACTCGGTTGAAGGCTTGACTATTGGAGCCGATTTCTGGGATTATGGCGTCGACATTGGCGTCAATTGCCAGCCGGAAAAAGATTGACGAAGGAAGCGTGATCAAAAGGACCGTTTGTGCGCAAAGGCAACTCATCACAGAAGCGCAGCGGCGCGCCGCAGGGGCTTCGCCGCTCAGAAGCGCCGAGCCCATCGGCCGAGCAGAGTGCTCCGTCGACCGCCGTGGCGAGGAGTGCCACCATCAGCTTGACCCTCAAACATTTTCAGCGTCGACGTGAAAACTCCCTCGCCGCTGGCGAAGATAAACGTCTCTATCTGCGCATCGGCGACGAAGTCAACCATTTACGCCACGAAGAATGGGGTATCGGCGTCGTTATGGAAGTGATGACCTCATCGATCCCGGGCGGCACTTGTCTAGTTCGGGTGCGCTTTCACGACGGCCAACTGCGTTGTTTCAACAACGATCTCGACAACGAAGCCTGTTGCTATTATTTCGGTATCCGTCGCTATTGGAATCCGACCCACGGCGTCGATGCGATCGGTGCAAATTTTTTCGGCAGAGGTTAAATATGAGCGCTCGAACCCAGCTTGCCGCGGTCACTATGACATTATTCCTGATCAGCGTATCGCCCGCTTTGCTCCGCGCTGAAGATCCCATCGAAAAAGCTGGTGTCGCTACCGCCGTGAGCGCGGGCAATATGTGGTTCTTGCCGATCAAGGCGATCACGGTTTCGATGGGCGCGATCAGCGGCGCCCTTTCTTACCTTGTCACCGGTGGCAATACCGAACTCACCCAACAAATCTGGCGCGACACCCAGCAGGGCCCCTACATTATCACTCCCGACCTCGCCCGCACGTCCATTGGTCAGCGCCCAGAAATTGCCGACCAAAAGTAAACGCGGCATATAACCTCACCCGCGTGAGTGAGATCACATGCCGCATTACTGAAACTATCTTAGGCTTTTTCGCTTAGGCTAAGTTTGCCTTAAAGAAACTCGAAGTTCTCGCCCAAGCCTCTTTCGCCGCATCGGGATGATAACGGTCCGCGTTGGTGTTGTTATTGAACGCGTGCTTCGCGCCGTCAAAGACTTTGCAATCGAAGCTCTTGCCCGCCTTGGCTAGCGCTGCTTTTAACGGCTCAACACCAGGCATGATGTTGGCGTCGTCGGCCGCGTAGTTGCCCATCACCTTGCACGGGATATTGGCGACGGAGTCGAGCGGATCGGGGTTGCGGCCGTAGTAAACCACGGCGGCGTTTAAGTCTTTGCACTTGGTCGCAAAATTAAGCGACTGCCCGCCGCCCCAGCAGTAACCGACCACGCCGACTTTGCCGTTGACATAGCTCTGCTTTTTCATGTAAGCGACCGCCGCGGTCAGATCTTCAGCGGCCATGGCGCCGGTTATTTTCTGAATTTCTTTAGTGGCCTCGTCACTACCATTCCACTTGTCGCTACCACCGATCCTGCTCATCAGGTCAACCCCGATTGCCGCAAAGCCATCCTTAGCGAACCGGCGGGTGACATCTTTGATGTGCCCCACCAAACCGCGGTTTTCGTGAATAACGATGACTGTGCCCAAATTTTTACCGTCCTTGGGCCGCGAGACATATGCGTTTACGTTGCCACCTGGGCTCGTTAACTGCACCATCTCCGACGTCAAGCCGGTATCATTGGGATCAACAATATTTTCTATCGTCTGTGCCATTGATTAAACCCTCCTTCAAATTCGTCCGGCCTCAGCTATAGCGAAAATCCGGTTTTAAATCCAGACCTATTTCAGCCATGGCGCGATGATGATTCGGTGAGCGAAACGACCAGCGGCGCCACTGGGGCGCCGCTGGATTGAAGTTATGTGACCAATAACGAGAAACCTTAGGTCGAGGTCGACGACGATTTATCGCTACTTCTGCTGGAACTTTCGCTCTTCTTGGGTTCGGTCATTTTTGACTCGCTCTTCGATTCCGATGAAGAAGAAGGCTTCGAACCACTGTCACTCTTAGATTCCGATGAAGAAGAAGACTTCGAACTACTGTCGCTCTTCGATTCCGACGAAACCGACGGGTTCGAACTACTATCGCTCTTCGACTCGCCATTCGTTTGCCCCTTGCGGGCGTAGTCGGTGATATACCAACCCGTGCCTTTAAGCTGAAACGAGGTATTTGAAATTAGTTTTTTAACTTTGCTCTTGCAGGTGGGGCATTTGATCAGAGCTTTTTCAGTGATCCGTTGGGTCGCTTCGATGGTGCCGCACTTCTGGCATTGGTATTCGTAAATCGGCATTGAAATTCCTCTACTTAGGCGGGCTGCCGGTCAAAGTAACCACTCACCCTGAACTTGTCAATTCACCCGGCGACTCGCGCCTAGCCGCCTTGCTGAAGCTTCTGCCGATCGCTGCCGTCGGCCAGGATATGCGGCCCACCGAAGGCTTCCGAGCGGTTGCCGAGCAGCACCAAGGGTGCGCTGCCGGTATTGACGATCTGGTAGTAGTCCTTAGCCGCCAGGCAAAGCAGTTCGTCTTTCTTGATCGGCCGTTCTTCGCCTTTCAGACCTTTCACAACTCCGTTGCCGGAAAAGACCAGAAAGGTTTCCGGGTTGGCGTGATAGTGCATATCAGTCCCGTCGCCGGGAACGAAATAGAGCAACCAAGAACGGAAATTCTCCGTGCCGAACAGATCGATCTTGCGTTTCGCCTTGTCCATTTCCTCTTTCAAGTTGATGCATTCCATAGGTTTTCCTCCCTGTGTTAGTTTGATCACTTTATCCTAGGGCTCGCCCGTTCAGCAAGCAGGTAGGGGATAACACGGTCGTGTGAACCGAACGATCCACGCCAACAAATTATTCGGCGAGCTTAGACCAGACTCTCAACTGCTCGTGAAAACCGCCCGGAAGCCTAGAAAAACAACGCGCGCCCAAGCGCGCCGACCACGGCAAAGATCACGATGGCAGCGATGACTACCGCGACCGTAAACCCGATCGCTTTTTCTTCGGGAGCCTTCATCAGCACGGGCAGGCCAAGGTACAATAAATACAAGCTATAGAGTCCGAGAATCTGCAGAAAGCTCAGCGCCGGTATCAAATTAAACGCCCCGGCCAGCCACGACGCCGTATTTGAATAGGCGGCCACTTTCAGCGCTTGCATATCGTTCTTGGTTGCCAGAAATGTCGGCGCTAACGAGTTGGTGATCATGGCCAAAACATAAATTCCAACGAGCGACAAAACGTATGTCACAACGGCATGACCGATGGCACTTCCAATCGGCACACGAATCGTTCCGGCAAATGGCGTGCTAAAACCGAAAAGGGAAAAGCCGATGATCGATGCGGCTGGGCCGATCGCTGCGAGCGGCACGATATAAGAAGTATATATATCCGCAATGCTCCCCTGCTCTTTTTCGATCACTGGCCATTCCTGCGCGGGTTGCAGAAGAATGTTTTTCGCGCGCTGTATTATGTCCATAGGCGTTCTCCTCCATGCGTCTAGTTTGGTAATTTTTAAAATTTGCTACTGACCATAACGCGCAAAACCGTCTTCCTTTCTGGGTCTTTTGGTTTTTCTGTAAAGCAGGGCTGGGAGATTGCACCGCCGAGGCGAGGTGGCCGCGGGCGCCAAGACGCAAAGCACGCCAAGTTCGGAAGGGAAAGATAGATAATCCAAAAATACCATCTGCACCATTTTTCTCCGACCTTTGCGGCCTTGGCGTCCCTTCGACTTGGCTCAGGACATGCTTTGCGCGAAATATTCCGAGACTGACCGGTGCGCGAAGCGCACCCTACGAAAACCTTCGTGTCCTTCGTGCCTTCGTGATGAACCCGACTTTTCTCATTTTGGTTGCGGCTTCGCCGCGCTGTGATCTCTGTGCCTCTGTGGTGCATACTTCTTCACTGGAAACCCAGAACAACCTCATTTCTTACCCCTGCGGCGGCGTTGGCCGGACGCCGTTAAGCCCGACAAGGATAAACTTAAGCGCTGTCCGAACTGTGGTAGCCGCAGCATCACACGCGTGCGGAAATCTTTCCGGGCAAAGGTGAAGCGCCGCGTGGTCATCGTTCCCGATGTGGAGCGTGAAATCTGCCTTGACTGTAAAGCGGAATACTTTGACCGCGAGGCGAACATCTCGATCGACACCTATTGCTTCGGAAAACACCGGCAGCGCGCATAGAGATCCGATTGAGCCAAGAGGGCGGGTTTAAAACCCGCCCCTTGCTACAAATCCCGATTCTTTTTTTGCGCGCTTTGCGTTCTTTGCGGCCAAACTCCGATTCCGAATCTTCATTCTATGTGCCCTAGGCCCTTTGTGGTTAAATCCTCTTCCCTTCTTTGGTTGAGGGGTCACTTAACCCCTGCGCGCAAATGCCGCTGGAAAATTTCGCTCGGCTTGTTCTTTCGAAACATAACCCAATTCCACGTCGCGCTTCACGGCGGCAGTATCGCGCTCAGCCGGATCGCCGTAACCACCGCCGCCGGCGGTAAGAAACGTCACGGTCTCGCCGGGGTGAACTAATAAATGGCTGAATTTCCCCGGCAGCACTTCTTCCTTGCCGTTGCGATCGACGCGCGTCTCGTTGACCATTGCCGCTTTGCCACCAAGTAATCCCCAGGGCGGACACTTGATACGGTCGGTGTTGCGGCTTAAGAAAAAATTCTCCAACGGTGTCACTTTGACCGTGACGCCGTTGCCACCGCGAAACTTGCCGGCGCCGCCGCTGTCGGCTCTAAACGCGTGGCACTCGTAGAGCAGCGGATAGTAAAGTTCTTGCAACTCGATGGGCGTGTTTTTGACGTCGCCTTGACACATCGACACCGCTGAAGAAACACCGTCCTCGAAGGGCCGGCCGCCCCAGCCGCCGCCAATAATATTCTGACAGACGTAACGCCGGCCGGTCTTGGAATTCATCCCGAAGATCGCGTAGCCACCCATGTCTCCCTTGTGGGCGGCGGGAATGCGCTGCGGCAAAGCGGGCGCCAGCGCGCGCAGAATCGTGTCAAGCACCGTCGGCAACGACAAGCTCCAGCCGCCGATCGGCGCAGGCCGCCGCGCGCTCAAAATTTTTCCCGGTGGTAAAATCACTTTGAGCGCGCGAAACGAGCCTTCGTTCACTTCACGCTGCGGCGAGGTCAATGCTTTGAAGGCAACGCGCGCCGCGGCCATGCCGCCAGATTCTCCGCAGTTGATGAAGCCGGGCACCTGATCGCTGACTTCCGAATAGTCGATGGTCAGCTCTTCGCCACGGACCTCGACTTTGATCTTGAGCGGAATCGTCTTGTTCATGACTCTGCCGTCGTCGTCGAGAAAAGAGGACGCTTCGTACATGCCGTCCGGGATCGCGCGCACCGCTTGGCGCACCAGTTTGTCAGTTTGATCCCAGATCACGGCGACGGCTTCCTGAAAGCGCGCGCCGCCGTACTTGCGGCAAATCTGCTCCAAGCGCTCCTCGCCGGTGCGGCAGCAAGCGATCTGCGCGCGCAGGTCGCCCAGCGACGATTCGGGAAAGCGAATGTTGTCTTCGATCAAACGGAGCACTTCCGTGTTCGGCTGGCCTCGCTTGTAAATTTTCACCGAGCGAACTTGCAGCCCCTCTTCGTAAACGTCCCGCGTATTGCTCGAACCAAAACCCGTGCTGCCGCCGCCGACATCGATCCAGTGCGCGCGCACGGCGAGAAAACACATCAACTCGCCTTGCCAAAAAAACGGCGTGTACACCGCCATGTTGTTCAAATGCTGCCCGCAGATTTCCGGATGGTTGACGAGAAAGACATCGCCGGGATGAATGTTGTCCTTGCCGTAGACTTCGATCCCATCCTGCACCGCGACGCCGAGATCAGCGAGAAAAATCGGCAGCGCGCCTTCATTCTGCGACATCGTCCGCCCTTCATGATCGAGCACCGCGACGCAGTAGTCCTGCACCTCGTAGATCATCATGTTGTAGGCGGTCTTTTTCAGC
>JAERMN010000208.1 GCA_016844625.1 Deltaproteobacteria bacterium | reverse complement strand
GACTCGGCGCTCAATCCCCACTATGTCTGGGCGATCGGCATCGATCCGGTCAATCCAGACAATATGTTTGTCGGCACCGGCACGCCGACGCCGGCGATGATGTTTCGTTCCAAGGACGGCGGCCGGAGCTGGGAAAAGCGCCCGGTGGAAGTGGCGGCGGAGTGCGAGGCTGTTGGCACGCCGAGATTCACGGGGATCGCCGTCGACCCGGTGGAGCCGAATCATGTTTGGGCCGGGCTCGAAGTCGACGGCGCGCGTCACAGCGGCGACGGCGGCGATACCTGGAGCATCGTCGAGGTCACCGGCCGGCGCGATATCCATAACGTCGCGGTAACCGCCGGTCCGCCGAAAACAGTTTTCATCATGGCCAATCGCGAGATCTATGCGAGCACGGATAACGGCAAAAGCTGGGAGCCGCGCGACATGCAAAAATGTTTGCCGTGGGAATATGAGCGTAAGGAAAATTATTTGCGCGGTATCGTGATTCATCCCGCGGACGCAAATAAGATGTTATTGGGCTTCGGTGATTTTACGCCGGGAACCTCGGGCGCGATCGCGCAAACCGAAGACTTCTGTAAGAGCTGGAAGCTCTTGCCGCTGCCGCAGGAGCCCAATTCGACCATGTGGACGTTCGGCACGAATTCGGATGACCCGAATACCATTTTTGCCGCAAGCCGCTATGGTTATCTTTACCGCAGCGACGACGGCGGCGCGTCGTGGTCGAAGCTCAGAAGAGAGCTAAGCGAGATTGCGGCGGTGTGCTGGTTGCCGAATTAGGGAAGCGTTTCGAGTTTAGCGTTTTGGGTTTCGCGTGAACACCCCTATCCTAACCTTCCCCCGTCGAGGGGGAAGGGATCGGATAAGGGGGGTCGTAACGAAGACCCCACCGATTTACCTGTAGAGTTCTTTCAGCAGCCCGCTCTTTTCCAACCTGTCGAGAAAGCGCAGGTCGACGAACTGTTCCGGTTTGGCGTTCTTAGCAGCGGGAAGGGTTCGCCCCAGGTCGTCCAGGGCGTTCTGTATGCCCTGCATGTTGATGTAGGGCGCGCGCTCGATCACTTTGCCGATGTAGAAATCGTAGGTTTTGCCGAGTAAAACCGGGTCGGTCACGGTGGTGTACTTGGCGAGGGTTCTGATGGTCGATTCTTTGTCGGTCCGGGCGCGATGCATGGCGCGCACGTAGGCGCGCATGAAGCGGTCGATCAAGTCGGGTTTTTTCCGGATCAACTCACCGGGCACGGCCATGGCCGGGTTGGGGAAGGCGAAATCCATATCGGTGACGCTCAGCAACTCCTTGAAGCCGATTTTCTCTGAAAGAAATTGCGTCGGCGGAGAGACCATCGCTCCTTCGATGGCGCCCGATTTGAGGGCGCCGAAGATTGAAGTCATCTGGCCCAACTGCAGCAAAATCACGTCCTTGTTCGGATCCATGTTGAACTTGCGCAGTGCGAAACGCGCGGCCACGTCGGTGCTCGAGCCGAAACGGGTGACGCCGATCCGCTTGCCGCGCAGTTCTTCGATGCTTTTGACTTCGGGCTTGGTGTGGATCGAGAAGATCAGTTTGTTGACGTTGTTGCCGAAGACTTTGAGATCCGCGAAACCCGAAGAGTTTGTCGACACGCGGTTTGTCGCGCAGATAGAGAAAGGCGGCTTTTACAAGGCTGCGGCGGCGCAGTGATTGTTTGCCCGAACGACCGCTTAGGCGGTTTATTTCCCCAATCGACTGTCGATTCTTGAAAGTTTGCCGGAGGGACTATAGGTTGTTTTGGCAGCGAGCGAGTCGCGATACTTACAGCGGAGAAAAGAATGCCCTTACTGCTTAGCCGTGACGAATTGAAGCCGTTGCTCGATCTCACTAAGGCGATCGAGCTGATCGAACATGTGCATGAACAGCAAGCCAACGGCCAGGTGGTAGCGCACGCGCCGTATCATATAAACGTTGGTCCCGGCATCGGTTTGCGAGTCGTCTCAGGCGCGGTTCTCGGCGATCGCCGCGTCGGCGTGCGCATGGGGCCGAACAGCGGACTCGGCGGCGGCGACAAGATGTATGCGCTTTTGTTCGATTCCGAAACCGGCGAACTGCTGTCGTTCATGGGATTTCCATTTGGAACTTTGCGCACCGCCGCCGTGGTTGCGATCGCCGCTAAACACATGGCGCGCCAGGATGCTAAAAAGCTCGGCTTATTCGGCGTCGGCCGTAACGCCTTCGGCATTCTCAAAGCGTTGCTGACGGTGCGTCCGATCAAGGAGATGTACGTTTCGAGCCGCGATCCGCAGCGGCGCAAAAAGTTTTGCCAAGAGGCGGCACAGCTGCTCGGCATCAGCGTGCATGGCGTCGAGGAGCCGGAGCAGGCGGTGCGCGGCCTGGACGTGATTCTAACCGCGACCAATTCGTTGACGCCGATCTTTCTGGAAGATTGGGTCGAGCCCGGCACCCATGTGAGCAGCATGGGAAAACCTACCGAGCTCAGCCGCGGCTTATATCTCAAAGCGAATCGAATCGTCGTCGGCAGTCAAGAGCAGGAACGCAACTACAGTGACAAGTCGGCGGCGTTGCCGTTGGTTGAACTGACGGCTGAGGGCAAACTCTCGTGGAGCCGGATTGCCGAATTGGGCGAGCTTGTTACCGGTCAAGCCATCGGCCGCGCCAATCGCGACGAGATTAATATCTTCCGCGAATCCCAGGGCGGCTACGGCGACATGGCGTTGGCGGCGTGGCTCTATGAGGAAGCGGTCAAGCGCGGACTCGGTAAACGGATGGAGCTTTAAGATCGCGCCGTTGCAGCCGTTCCAAACGTTCAAGTCGTTCCAAACATTTCGGGCAATAGGAGAATCGTGATGGTGCAATCGAGATTACAGCTGTTAGCTCTGAGCTTCGTAATGGTCGGGGCCCTGGGGATACCCTTCAAAAGCTCTGCTCAGACATTACCGCAGCTTATTGAAGGCGCGAAGAAAGAAGGCCAGCTGATCCTTAGCTGGGGCACTGGGACGATGGGTGGGATCGAAGGCGCGGAGGCGATGGAGAAGGCATTCAATAAAACCTACGGGCTCAACTTGCAGTTCAAGTTTACTCCCGGACCGGCGATGCCGCAGTTCGCCAGCCGGATCATTCAGGAGGCGAAAGCAGGCCAACCATCGTCGAGTGATCTTTTCGTCGGATCGGAAAATCATGTTGCGCGCATGCCGCTAAAAAGTTTTGACTGGACCAAGGCGTTTCCCCATATCGCCGCGCCGATGATCGATTTCGACAATAAAGTTCTGGTGGTCACGTCGCGGACGCCCGGCTTCAGCTACAACACCAAACTCGTTGGCGCCAAAGAAGTGCCGCAAAAACTCGAAGATACCTTGCTGCCTAAATGGAAAGGCAAGATCGCTTCGACGCCCTACGCGGCATCGTTCGATCGGCTGGCGATGATCTGGGGCGAGGAGAAGACGACGGCGTTTCTCAACAAACTCGTCAAGCAAGTGGCCGGGCTGATTCGCTGCGGCGAGGATGAACGGATCGCCGCCGGCGAGTTCGCCATGTTGGTTTTCAACTGCGATCTTGCCGCGCCCCAGGAAGCCAAAGAAAAAGGCCTGCCGGTGGACGGCCAGGTATTCAAAGACGCGGGCATTCTTTCCTACTGGTACGTTACGGTGCCGACCAACGCGCGCAATCCTAACGCGGCGACGCTGCTGGCGGCTTTTCTTCTCGGCAAAGAGGGACAGGATCTGCTGCACAAGACCGAGCACAGCAGCTCGCACTTGGTGAAGGGTACGCCGATGCAGAAGTTCATTGCCGAGCAGGAGAAGCGCGGCGTGAAGTTCACGTCGTATTCGGTCTCAGAGGTCGTCAAGAATGCCGAGGAGCACAGCCGCATTCGGCAGAAGTTCCAGAAAATCTTGGCGGGAAACTAGTTGGTGGCGAGAAAACTGGCTCAGCTGTTTTCGGTCGTTTCCTCGAAGCTGCGAATTGCATGCTTTGGCGTTTCTGTCTTCTTGCTGTCGCTCACTATTGCGCCGCACCTGCCAGCTTTATCGAAAATCTTTACCATAGATAGTTTTGGATTTTGGAAGAGGAATTAACCACGAAGGGCACAAGGGTCACAAAGAAAGAAGATTCGGATTCGGAGTATTAACCGCAAAGAACGCAAAGAACGCAAAAAGGAATCGGAATTGTAGGGGCGGGTTTAAAACCCGCCCTTTCTTTTTTTGCGCCCTTTGCATTCTTTGCGGCCATTTATTATTCCGCTGGTCGCACTCGACAGAGATAAGAGCGGTGCGGCAGCGAGCCGCTGACGGGGTCGGCGAGGTCGGTGCCGATGAGCATCGCTGGATTGGCGCCATCTGTTTCGAAGGGATTGTAGCCTGGCAACTCTAACTCCTTGCAGCCTTGCCACCAACCATGTTGGCAGCAGACGGCGCCGGGGACGATATTCGTCGTCACCCGCGCTTTGACTTTGATCGCGCCGCGCGGGCTCTCGACGATCATCCATTCCTTATTTTTGATTCCATAGCGAATTGCGGTTTGCGGATGAATATCGGCGCTCGGTTCGGGCAGGGTCTTGCGCAAACTCGGCAGAGCGCGCTGTTGGCTGTGCACGTAGTTCGTGTTCTTGGCATTGGTCAACACGAGCGGAAAGTCGGCGGCGACGTCCGGCCGGCTAATGGGACTCAATGCCGGTTCGACATACTCGGGCAGCGCCGGGATTCCGTTGGCCGCAAAGGGGTGGCAATAGAGTTCGACTTTTTTCGAAGGCGTGGCGAAACCGCGCGGTGCGCCTTCTTTATTTTTCTTCGCGTGTTTCTCGTAGGTCGCCTCGGCCGGCAGCGAGATGCCACCGTCGGCTTTCTTTAACTGATCGAGCGAGACCCCGCTCGGTTGCAGCTCGTAGGCGTAGCCGGCTTCGATATCGCCGTTGAAGAATTGTTCGGTGAAACCCATGCGCTTGGCTAATTCAAAAATTATCCAAGTGTCGGAGCGCCGTTGGTATAATGGCTCGACGACACCAGGGCGATACTGCAAATGAGTCTTGCCCTGGCGGCGATGCTCAAATGCCGTAGTGAGTGCTGACATTTCCAAAAAGCTCGTTGCCGGCAGGACGTAGTCGCAAAGCTCGGCGGTCGGCGTCATGAACAGATCGGCGACAACGCCAAGTTCCAAAGCGCACATCGCGTCACGGCCGCGGCGCGAGTCGGCGTTGGACATCATCGTGTTCGAGCCGAAGTTGAGCAGCGCTTTGATCGGATACGGCGTGCCGTCGAGCACCGCGTTGAAGATATCGTAAGGCGCGCAATTGCCGGGCTTGGCCGGCGGACCGAGTGGCTTGCGCTCGCGGCCGACACGAATCGCGTTGGCTTCCTTGGGCAAAAACTCTTTGCCGCCGACATCGTTGATCGGAACTTTCGGAAAACTCACGTTGCCGCCTTGGCGGTCGAAGTCGCCTAGCAGCGCGTAGAGCGACGCGATGGCGCGGCTGGTTTGGGTCGCATTCGTATGCTGGCCGACGCCGTTCCACATGTACATGCTGAGCGGGCGGTTGTGCGCCAGTAGGAGCGCGGTCTGCCAGACTTTGTCGGCTGGCACCCAATGGATTTTTTCCGAACGTTCGGGCGCGAATTCCGCGGCGATGTCAGCGAGCCGTTCGAAGACGGGTTTACAAGAAATGTTTTTTCCGTCTCTGCCTTTGATAGTTCGCGTGCCGAAGAGCGCTGCTTGCACGCCGTCTCGTTCATAAAGTCCCGTGGCTGAATCATAGAGCGCCGGTTGATTCGAGGATTCGTCCCATAGGACGAAAACGTTCGAACTCCCGTTTGGCGTGAGATCGGCTTCGGTGAGAACTTGGTTGGTTACGGCATTGAGCAAGAAAGTGCCGTTGGTCCACTGGCGCGCGAAAGCGGCATCGTACCAGCCTTCGTCCATTAGGCAGTGAATTAACGCCAGCGCCAACGCGCCATCGCTGCCGGGGCGCGGTTGTAAAAGAATGTTGGCGTTGGCGCCGATGCCGACGCGGCGCGGATCGACCACGACGGTTTTCATACCGCGCGAACGCGCTTGGACGATGTCATGGGCGAGTATGAGCGACGTCGAGCTTGGATTGTGGCCCCAGAGTAAGAAAGCGTTGCTGTGTTCGAGATCGGG
>JAERMN010000207.1 GCA_016844625.1 Deltaproteobacteria bacterium | reverse complement strand
ATTTGCTCAAGGATCGGCAGGATTTCTTTCATATTGCTGATCTTCTTTTCGTGAATCAGCAGGTAGGCGTCCTCAAGCACGCATTCCATCCGCTCCGGGTCGGTGACGAAGTAAGGCGAGAGATAACCGCGGTCGAACTGCATGCCTTCGACGACGTTAAGCGTCGTCTCCAAACCTTTCGCTTCTTCGACCGTGATCACGCCTTCCTTGCCGACTTTGTTCATCGCTTCGGAAATAACCTCACCGATGGTCGCGTCATTGTTCGCTGCGATGGTGCCGACTTGGGCGATTTCTTTGGGATCTTTGGTCGGCTTGGAAATGTTTTTGAGCTCGTCGATGATCGCCGCGACGGCTTTGTCGATGCCCCGTTTGAGGGTCATCGGGTCGTGGCCGGCGGCGACTAATTTCACGCCTTCGGCGTAGATCTGGCGGGCCAGGACGGTCGCTGTCGTGGTGCCGTCACCGGCGACATCGGAAGTCTTGCTGGCGACTTCCTTGACCATCTGCGCGCCCATATTCTCGAACTTGTCTTCGAGCTCTACTTCCTTCGCGACGGTAACGCCGTCTTTGGTGACAGTGGGAGCGCCATAGGATTTGTCGAGGACGACGTTTCTTCCCTTGGGGCCGAGTGTCACAGTGACCGCATCGGCGAGAGTGTTGACGCCGCGCAGGATTGCGTCGCGCGCTTCGCGACTAAATTTGACGATTTTAACTGCCATCTCTTTCCTCCTCAGTTTCTCTGGAAAATTACTTTTCGATGATACCGAGGATGTCATCCTCGCGCATAATCATGTGTTCTTCGCCGTCGATATTGATTTCGCTGCCGGAATATTTTCCGAATAGCACTCGGTCATTCACTTTGACATCGAGCGGGATGATCTTGCCGTCATCGCCGACTTTTCCCTTACCGACCGCCACGACTTTGCCTTCCTGCGGCTTCTCCTTGGCGGTGTCGGGAATGATGATCCCTCCCTTACTCTTTTCCTCTTCCTCAATGCGTTTGACGATGACCCGGTCTTGCAAAGGCCTAATTTTCACTTCCTGTCTCCTTTCAGATTTTCGCCTTAACCTACTAATTTTTATGGATTTTACCGAGATTATCGCTGTTGCAAAAAGGCCCCTGGATAATTCTCAGCGCGGTCAATCTAAGCATTGAATAATCGATGTCAAGGTTTTTGCTATGAAATTTTGCTTTGGTTTAGCCCTACGGCGCTGTTAGCGCGCGGTGGCGCGGTCATTTGCGCTGCTTGCGCGACTCCTCTTCGAAATACTTGCGGTAAAGGATGTCCCACTCCCGGCTGCCAGGCGGCACACGGCGCGATAGCGATTGGATTTTTTGTCTGACGATATCGTCAATCTGATCTTCGCGTTGGAAAAACTCGTGCAGTACCAGCTTGGTATCGGCGAGGGCCCGGCCCTCGTTGGGAAAATCGCCGAGATTCCCCTTGCGCACGGCGTCGATGACCAAGTGGGCGAGATGAGAGATGCGGCTCTCCGACAGGCGGGTCACAGGATGAAGCCTTTCTTGGCCGCGAGTTTCTGTTTGGCGAGCAGAAACATTTTGAAGGGGTCCAAGTCGCGCGATGCTTGGGCGACCGAGGCCAACATTTTGCGCGCTTCTTCTTCGATCGCCACTTCTTCGGCAAAGTTTTTCTTGATCACGTCGATGATTTTGTCTTTTATTGCGGCGTCAGCTGCTTTGCTCACGATGAGCTCTTTCTTCTTGTAGCTGGCGAGCAACAAGCCTGCGATCTGTTCAAGCTGTTCCGGCTTAATCTTCATCGGCTGTGGAAAACTCTGTGGATAACCTGCTCAATCACGGTTTAAAGCCCGGTAACTACTGTGCGTGTAAGGCTCGTATCTATCGGTCCTGAGCGTTCAAGTCAATTGCTAATTTTTCTCAGCTTCACGTGCGGAAGTGAGCTTTTAAGCGGGAAAATGTTGTGCTTCTCGGGCTTTTTTGCCAATATGATTTCGCCTGACTTAATTCCATGGAAGTCTATTTAGGAAATTATCCACAGCCCTTCGAAGGTCTGCTCGTTCCTGTGCCAACACCTTTTGTGGAGAACTCATTTGGCTGTGCATAAGCCTGGCCGCTTGAAGCCGGGGGCGCTTATCGGTGTCATCGCACCAGCCAGTTCGGTGCAGTCAAGCGCGCTCCAAGCTGGAATCGCCGCGCTGCGAGCCGAGGGTTTTGAAGTTGAGCTCGGCGCAAGCGTTTACGAGCAGAAAGGTTACCTTGCCGGCAATGCTGACAAGCGCGCCGCCGATCTCGATAGCTTCTTTCGCCGGGACGACATCGACGCGATTTTTTGCGCCCGCGGCGGATTTGGCTCGATCCAAACGTTAGCCTACTTGACTCAGGCGCTGAAAAATTATCCTAAAATATTTGTCGGATACAGCGATGTCACGATTCTGCTCAATTGGCTCTACCAATTCTGTGGTATGATCACGTTTCACGCGCCGATGGTAGCGGAAGATATCGCCCGAGGCTTGACCGAAGAGGGCAAAAGATTTCTCTGGGGTGTCCTGAGCGGCAAGCAAAATGGCTGGAGCTTGTGCTTGGACGAAACTGTGCGGCCGGGCAAGGCTGAGGCTCAAATGATGGGTGGCTGCTTGTCGATGCTGGTGACGACCTTGGGGACGCCTTACGAGATTGATACCAGGGGAAAACTGCTTTTCATGGAGGACGTCGGCGAGCGGCCTTACCGTGTCGAGCGCATGCTGACTCATCTCAAAATGGCCGGCAAGTTGGATCGGGTGGCCGGGGTCGTATTTGGCGATTTTACCCGCTGTGAAGACGAAGGATCGAGAGATGTCAAAGAAATTATCAGTGAACTATTTCATGCCGCGCGGTATCCGGTCGTTATGGGAATGAGGGCGGGGCACGGGCAAGAAAACCTTGCCTTACCATTTGGCGCCACGATGCGTCTCGATGGCGATCAGGCGACTTTGGCTTTGCTCGAATCGCCGGTAACTTGATTGCTATCGATATTTTAACTGGTTTTTTATCCGAAATCATTGCGAGAAACTTTGACCATGGATTTTCATTCCGTTGAAGCCGCCTGCCAGGACGCCGTGGCGCAGGGCGTCTTCCCTGGCGCGGTTTTACTCATCGCCAAAGAGCAAGATATCGTCTTTGAGCAGGCCTTCGGTCAGCGCTCGCTGGCACCGGACCAGTCGCCGCTCCGCGTCGATACGATTTTCGATATTGCGTCTCTAACCAAACCGTTGGCGACGACAACGGCGATCATGCTGCTGGTGCGGGAAAAGAAGATTCGCCTGGACGATCAGATCACTCGCGTGATTCCGATGTATGGCGTTCTCGGTAAAAGTCTTACGACTTTTCGCCATTTGCTTACTCACTGTGGCGGGCTGCTGGCGTGGAAGCCGTTTTTCGAAGAAATCATCAAGAGCGAAAAGGCCGGGCGACTCAATTTTACCGCCAGCCGGGCGGCCAAGAGTTATGTTTACGAACAGATTCATCGCGACAAACCTGTGAGCGCGCCGGGCAACCAAAGCCTTTATAGTGACCTTGGCTTCATGATTCTCGGCGAAGCCGTCGAAATTCTCACCGGCAATTCGCTCGATCGCTTTTGCCAAGAACGGATATTTAAGCCCATGGGGATGCGCGCGACCGGCTTCGTCGATCTAACCCAACTACGGACGCGCCGGTTACAGCCGATAACCGAGATTATCGCGCCGACGGAAAACTGTCCGTGGCGGAAGAAAATTCTCTGCGGCGAAGTGCACGACGACAACGCCTACGCCATGGGAGGCGTGGCCGGTCACGCCGGACTGTTCTCATCGGCGCGTGACATTCATGCTTTTCTCTTGCGGTTAGACCAGTGTCGCAAGGGTAAAGATAACTTTTTGCCGCAGCTATTGGTTGAAGAGTTTTTGACCAAAGATCAAGTCGTGAGCCGATCGACCTTCGCTCTCGGTTGGGATACGCCGACGCCGGGGCAGTCGTCGAGCGGTAGTTTGTTTTCATCCCGTTCCGTCGGCCATCTAGGGTTCACCGGTTGTTCGATCTGGTGGGATCTCGAGAAAAACTGTCACGTCGTCCTGTTGACCAATCGAATCCACCCGACGCGCAAGAACGAAAAGATCAAAGAGTTTCGCCCGCTGATTCACGATCTGATCATGAACGCGCTTTTCGCATGAACGATTTACCGCTGCCGGGTAGCCATATCCATCTGATCGCGGTTTGCGGTGCCGGCATGGCGTCGCTCGCCGGGCTACTCAAATCGCGCGGCTACCGCATCACCGGATCGGATCAGAACGTCTATCCGCCGATGAGCACTTATCTTGCGGACATTGGTATTAACGTCCTCGCCGGCTTTCACGTCGAACATGTAATGCCGCGGCCCGATCTCGTGGTTATCGGCAACGCCGTATCGCGCGGCAATGCCGAGGCTGAAGCCGTCCTCAGCCAGAACATTCCTTACCTTTCGTTTCCCCAGGCGCTGGGTCAGTTTCTGATTGGCTCGCGCAGTTCGCTAGTAATCGCCGGCACCCATGGCAAGACGACGACGGCAGCTTTGGCGGCATGGGTGCTGACTGCCGCCGGCCTCGATCCCGGTTTTTTCGTCGGCGGCGTGCCGCTCAACTTCGGTAGCGGCTGGCGTTCCGGCGAAGGAAGCCACGTCGTCCTTGAAGGCGATGAATACGACACCGCGTTCTTCGACAAAGGGCCCAAATTTCTTCACTACCGGCCGAAAAACGTTATTCTCACCAGCGTGGAATTCGATCACGCCGACATTTACCGGGACCTTGACCATGTCAAAAGCGCGTTTAAGCGGCTGATCAAAATTATTCCTAGTGACGGCATACTGGTCGTCTGTAACGATTATCCAGAGGCAATCTCGGTTTCTAAAACGACAATCGAAAAACTGATTACCTACGGTGACAGCGGCGATTGGACGGCGCAAGATATACAATTCCGCGAGGGTCGAACATTTTTCACACCCTGCCACCAAGGCCAGGCCGAAGGCGTGCTGGAGGCTGCGGTTATTGGCCGTCACAACGTGAAAAATGCGTTGGCGGTTTACGCCATGGGACGAGCCATGGGCATCGAGCTCGACAAGCTACTCGAAGGCTTCCGCACTTTCAAAGGCGTCAAACGGCGCCAAGAAATTCGCGGCGAGGAGCGCGGTGTTTTAGTGATCGATGACTTTGCCCATCATCCGACCGCGGTGCGCGAGACGATCGACGCGGTGCGCGCCGCGTACCAGGGGCGCAGACTCTGGGCGATTTTCGAGCCGCGCAGCAATACTAGCAGGCGCAATATCTTCGAGAAGGAGTTTGCCGCGGCATTGGCTGTGGCTGACAACGTGATCCTCGCCGCTATCTATCAGCCGGAGAAGGTGCCGGAAGGGCAGCGGCTCTCGGTAGGAAACGTGGTCGAACAGATTAATCGGGTTACCGGCGGTCGGCGGGCGCTGGTGATCGATGGCGCGACGCGGATTGCCGATTATGTCGCGCAGAATGCGCGCACTGGCGATGTTGTGTTAGTCATGTCGAACGGCGCCTTCGACGGCGTGCACGATAAGATTATTCAGGCCCTGGCAGCCAAATAGCGCTGAGCGCATTCTTCGCTACAAAAATACTTGCCTTCGCGCGAAACCGCTTCTGACTTCGGCACATAGGTTTGACACTGGGGATCGAGCACCATCGCTTCGCCTAGTTGGGTTGCGTCCGGAGATTTTCCCTTGCGGCCGAGGACAAGCGATTTCAGCACCAGGAAAAGAATATAGACGATAGCACAGAGGAGCAGCAGGCGGACAAGTAGCATAGTGCTCCAAGAGTGAAGCCGCTTCGACGGTTTACGAGTAAAACAAGTGGATCTTCTTGTCGTCTTTAATTTTGATCAGCAGTTCGGAAATGGTTACGCCGAGCTCGGGGTGGACGACTTGCGGCGCGATTTCGCTCAGGGGAAATAAGACGAATTTGCGCGTCGACATCTCGGGATGTCGAGGTCGATAATCCGCGCGCCCCAGCGCTTCTTTACTTTCTTTCGCCCCATCGCCCGCTCGATGTTTTTGAACTTCTTGAGCAGCATGTCGGGCTTGAACTTGGTCTCGATCTCCACCGCGCCGTTGACGTACCAGTCTTTGGCGTCGCCCAAGGGCTCGCTTTCGTAGAGCGACGATTCTTTGATCACGCGGGTGTCGGGCAGCTTGGCGAGACGATTCACGGCGTCGAAGAAATTTTCTCTCTTGTTGCCGACGTTGGTACCGATGCCGATGTAAACTTGGTGGACAATCGCGCTTGCCATGTTGTCGCTTTTGGAAAAGAATCCTATAGTTTGACCCGGCGAATTCTTTCCGCTACCTCCCGCAACCGTTCTTTGTCAACGCAGACGGTAAAACGAATATATCCTTCACCGGCATCGCCGAAGCCGTTACCCGGCGTCGTCACCACGCCGGCTTCGTCGAGCAGTTTGGCGGTGAAATCGGCGGATGACAGACCCTTTGGACAAGTGACCCAAACGTAGAATGTCGCCTTCGGTTTTTCGCATTCCAAACCGACCGCGCGCAGGCCGTCGACGAGTATGTCGCGTCGCTCCTGGTATATCTTTCGGCTCGGCTCGACGATCGTGTCACCGAGCTTGAGCGCCTCTATGCCGGCTTCTTGCACCGCCTGGAATATTCCGGAGTATCGGAGTTGCCGACCGCCATGCCGATGCGCCAGCCGGTCATGTTGAAAGTCTTCGACAGCGAATGAAACTCGATGCCGACTTCGCGCGCGCCGTCGACCTCGAGAAAACTCATGGGCCGGTAGCCGTCGTAGCCCATTTCGGTGTACGCGGCGTCGTGGCAGACGATGACGTTAAACTTATTGGCGAAATCGATCACGCGCAGGTAAAAATCCTCGTCGGCGACCGCCGCAGTCGGGTTGTTCGGATAGTTGATCCAAAGCAGCTTGGCTTGCTTGGCCACATCCGCCGGGATCGAGTCGAGGTCGGGCAAAAAATGGTTTTCTTTTTTGAGCGGCAAGAAATAATTTTTACCGCCGTTAAACGCAGTGCCGATATGATAAACCGGGTAACAGGGGCTCGATACTAACACGACATCGCCGGGGTCGACGAAGGCGACCGCCATGTTGCCGATGCCTTCCTTGGAACCGATCAGCGAGACCACTTCTTTTGCCGGGTCTAACTTGACGTTGAAGCGGTTCTGATACCAGTTGCTGACCGCTTGGCGAAATTCTCCCATGCCGGCACTACTTGGATAACGGTGGTTAACCGGTTTGCTGGCGCCCTCCAAAAGCTTTTCCACCACCGCCGATGGCGTTGGAATATCCGGATCGCCAATGCCAAGATCGATCAAATCTACCCCCCGCGACAGCGCTTCGCGTTTGCGGCGATCGATCTCCGCGAACAGGTATGGCGGCAACTCTTTGATTCTTTGGGCTTTTTTTATCGCGATAGACAATGCCTTCAAACCTCCATGGGAAAATCGCCACGGTTGTACCTGTTTTTTTAATTTTTGACAACCGCCTAGGAAAAACGCATGGTGGGCAGGTCAATCACGAGACGGCGCGTCAATGGACATTATTATCGATGGCTATAACTTAATCGGCAGCGAACAGGGCCTTCAAGGTGCGCTGGAACACAAGCGCAACTGGCTTGTCCAACAGCTCTCGCGCTATCAAAAACTCAAACCGTTTAATTTAATTGTTGTGTTCGATGGCTGGCGTGCTGGTTCGGCCAGCGAAGCGAGCGAAAAAATTGCCGGCCTTTCAGTGATTTACTCTCGGCTCGGCGAAAAAGCTGACCAGGTCATTGTTCGCATCGCCCGCGAGAAAGGCACCGGTGCCGTGGTCGTCAGCTCGGATCGTGAAATTCGCAATGCGGTCGAGCGCTTCGGCGCCGTGGCGATTCATGCCGGAGAGTTCAATCAGATATTAAAAAGCATCGATGGCGTCGGATTCGAGGATGACGTTGGTGATGACGATTTTGTTTCAGATAAGCGTGGCAATCCAAACCGGCTCGGCAAAGCGGAGCGCAAGCGTATCGACAAGCTGAGAAGACTCAAGCTGTGACGAAGGTCCGAAACTTAGCCCGGATTATTCGCGGTAAAACTGCGATCGAGGTGCAACCCCTGCGGAACGAAGGCGTGCCCTTCGGGATGGCAAATGGCAAATCTCAAATTCCAAATATGAAATCTGAAATCTGCGATTTGAAATTCCGAGCGTCAGCGAGGATACAGGCTCACACCTCGATCAACAGTGTCATAAGTTCCCCTCGTAGCATGAATAATCCGGGATAGCATCATCATCGCAGTCACGCGGAATATTGGCGCCAGAGATTATTTGCCGCTGGGTCGCTCAACGCCAGTGAAAAGACCGTTTTGGAAGGAGAGGATCGATCCATCGGGGTAGAACCAACGTTCCTCCCTGACGGATGTTATGCCGCGTCGCTTTACGATCCGTTTTGGCGCGCCTAAGACCCGTTTCACTTCAGCGTCGGTGAGTCCGGGTGTCGCTTGTCTCTTGATAGCGGCTTGTTTGACGATCGGCGACCAGGGTTGTGCCTGTATCCAGTCGACGCGCTTTTTATCTTCCTCCGCCAATTCTTCCGCTTTGCGTTTTTCGTCAGCCGTTGGATCGACCGTGGCGATCGTTGAGTTAAGCTCCTCGTGGAATGCTTCCGGTTTTATGTAGCCGACTTTGCCCGACTCGAACTTTACCTTAAAATAAGGATTTTTCTGCGCCCGGCCGACGAGTTCGGTAATCTCAAACGACTCGTTATTCCCTGGGCGAAAGGTTGCTGCGTTTGGTGCTGGGGCGATTAGAAAGACCGGCACTCTACCGTTGACCGGAGTGATCCAAAACGCGCTGCCGACCCGCGCCGCCAGCGCATCCAATTGCTTCGCCGTGTAGTGATTCGAGGCAAATGCCAAGCCTCTGAAACTGCTCAGGGCCAGAAGTATGAAAACGATCAAATATGACTTACGAGTGGGCATCGACTCTGTGACTTAGACGTTGATGAAACTGTTTTGCTTACCCCGACTGTGCCGATGTACGAAGAGTTTGGACCAATAGAGCTTATCACTTGATCGCCGCTTCTCAAGCTCGCCAAAGATTGTCGAGAATACTCGGGAGACGAATCGCTTGCGCCTCGATTGGTAAAAACGAAAAGGGGCCGATTGGCCCCTTCGTTGTTGGTTGCGGGGCCGGGATTTGAAGACTCAAAGTTAACTACTACCAGAAAACTTCAAGAGCTAACTACCCGAAATTACGAGACTTGGAAAAAGGCTAAGGGCGCCTAGATGCACGGGTGTGTTACTTTGCATCGCACAAAAATCGCACAGTTGGAGAAAGGGGCAATCGTGGACCTAGAGCAAATCAGCGATAACGACCTGGCCGGACTGTTGCAGCTATTCCACGCGCTGGCGGCTGGTGGAAAGAACAGGGTAGCGCATGACTTATACATCATCATCGAGCGGGAAGGCACAAGACGCCACCAGTCAACGCCGATAGCTGAGTATGAAGACAACCAGGTCGTTGAGGCAGTCAACGCGTTGACATCCTTCGTTGACGATATGCGGGCGAAGGGCGCAACGGACGACCATCCGGGCCTGCACTTCATATTGGAGAGTGTCACTGTTCTTATCGGTGAGGCGGAGCGGCGCGGTCTGGTTAAGCCACTGCAATGAAGCCGCACGCAAATCGGAAGTGGCGCAAGTTGAGATCGGCTAAGTTAGCCGCGGACCCGTTCTGTCAGTATTGTCCACCGGGGCGTCTGACCGTGGCAACCGAGGTTGACCATGTCCTAGCCGTGAGTAAGGGCGGCGCTATGTGGGATGAGAATAATCTAAGGTCGAGTTGTAAGTCGTGTCACTCGAAAAAAACAGCAAGCGAGGACGGGGGCTGGGGCAATCGACGGAGGCAGGGTGTAGATGCAGCAACGGGCTTGCCGCTTGA
>JAERMN010000656.1 GCA_016844625.1 Deltaproteobacteria bacterium | reverse complement strand
CACGATGAGGTGGGGATGCCGAAGGCAATTGTTGACGTCGTCGAAGCACTCGCCTAGATGAGACAATCGACGCCCGAAGCCGTTGTTCAACTCATCCACGCAAACTTTTCGACGCTCATCGCCAACGATCCGTGGCTCAAGGACAGCGACGAGATCCTGTCACAAACAATATCGCGGTGACTTTTATCGGTAGCTGCCCCGACGAAGGAGAGTCCTGACTTCGTCATGGTTACCGAGGAACGAAACAAACAGCTCAGCGCCGCGATCCAGAAAGATGAATCTAAGATCGCGATTGCCGCGGCATTCAAACAGTTTCGCGCCGAGTTTACGAATGCCGAGACCGCTGTGCACATGCGGCTGGCCAAAACTCTCCACCAAGTCGCAAAGAGCCAGCAAGCACTCAACCCTTTCGTTTCGTGGCAGCTCCCGCAATCGGCGCAAGACCGCGGGATCGATGGCGAGGACTTTATTCAAGCATCTCTCTGAGCTGACGCGCGCTGGCGGAAACGAGCTTCTTTCGCTGCTTTAAGTCTTGATAACGCCGCTCGGTGGCTTTTTCTAAACCCTTCACCTGCGTCGGTGTGACGCCGTATTCTCTTTGGGCATAATCGGTGGACTCAACTTCGACCTTACGAAGCGCAATGACATCCGCGCCGCAAATAATACCGATATGAGATTTTTCTTTGCGTCCGTAATAGTCAGGGTTTTCATATGGTCTTTATATCGTCTTTAATGGATCGATGCAAGGTTGCGACAATCGTTATCCGCGCACTCCTCGATCTTGGGCGGTAACTAGCCTATCGTAACCCCAACTCTTTCTGCGCCCTTTCGAGAAACGTGAAATCGACCACTTGATTAACCGTGACAGGCCGCGTCACCTTGGTGTTTTCCCGCACCAGATCGATGAGAACTTGGATCGATTCGGTTTTGACCGAACCATCCTTGGTGATCACACGCATGACCTGCTCGAACGATTCGTTGGCAAGTTGCGCGCTGATCGGTTTCATCTCGCGCATGATGATGTCGATCACTTGGTCGTAATTCCTTTTATCCCAGCTAAACGCGAGGCCGCGCAGCGTCGCGCGCACCATGCGAAAAACCTCGTCGGGAGTTTCCTTGAGCTTCTTCTCGGATGTCCCGAAGCCGTTTTGCGGAAACTCGACTTGGTCACCGAAGAAAATCAGTTCGCGAAAACCCTTCCGTTGAGCGAGAACGTTATCCGGGCTCTCCAAGATCACAGCATCAACCACGCCAGACTCTAGTGCCGCCAAGCGGCTGGCGCCAGTTCCGCCCATGGGGTTGAGAAAGACATCTCGTTCGGAATCTAAACCGACATTCTTCAAGACAAGCTTAGTCAGAAACGTAACGGTGCCGCCGGGAGAGCTTCCAGCGATTTTCCTGCCTTTGAGATCGCGCACATCTTTAATGTCATTTCTGCTCATCAAATATTGGAGTGGACGAGCGACGGTGAAAAGCACGGCTTTCATCGGCCGGCCCGAAACCGCCGCGCCGATCACACCGGTAACCGCGCCGTTGTAATCAAGGTCGCCGGTCAACACCGCCGTGCTCGCGAGCGATGGTTGCATGATGATCGGCTCCAGCTCGATGCCCTCGTCTTTGTAAAAACCTTTGCGATACGCGACGTAAAACGCCAGGAAGGACACCGTTTTGGTCGGCAAGGCCAAGCGAACTTTCTTCAGTGCCGATTGCGCCTCGGCAATCACGGGAATTGAAAGCGAAACGGCCAGCACCAGCGCAATCAGCCGGGTAGCGCCTGTGGCGCGAGCCTGGCCGAGCTTCTTGATCTCTCGAATGAAACTTCGATTTTCTGCCATAGCGTTTCCCTCCGTCGAGCTCAAATCGTGGAAAGGCAATGAGTGATACGAACCAGCGCCGAAGCGGCCTGGGCTGCACCGATCAGGAATAGGATGAGCAAGGAAAACGTCGCCAGCAACCATCTTAATCTGCGCATGATTTCTCCTCGTCATGACAATTGATGGCAATTTAACCCAGCACCAAAACATGTCAAGATAAATTCCTTCGCGCGGCGCCGTTGTTCCTGCGCCTGGCATCTTGCTGCGATATTTGCGACAAACTCATCAGCGAGTTGAAAAAGGGAGGAAATTCTATGTCCGCACATACGTGGGAGTCGTTCATCGCCTACTTGCTGACGCTCGGAGTCGATGCCGCACAGGCGCTGATTCGGATCGGCCTCATCGTGACCGCCGGATATGTGATCATCAAACTGCTGCGCGCCGGATTCGGCCGTCTGGAGAACTTCTTGATTCACGCCACCGAGAAAACCAAACGCGCGCCCGGCGCGGCGGGTCAACGAATCAAGACCCTAGCCAGCGTGCTGTGGACCATCGCCAACGGCTTTCTCTGGTTCATTATTGTTTTGATCGTGCTCAGCCAGTTCGGCGTCAACGTTGGCCCGATTCTCGCAGGCGCCGGTGTCTTCGGTCTCGCCGCCGGTTTCGGCGCCCAGCACTTGGTGCGCGATCTGGTCAGCGGTTTTTTTCTCTTGCTCGAGAACCAGATTCGCGTCGGCGACATGGCGATCATCAACGGCACCGCCGGCCTGGTCGAAGCGGTGACGTTTAGAACCATTGTCCTACGGCACCATCAATACGCTCGCCAACGCCACCATGGACTGGTCCGCTTACGTCATCGACGTAACCGTGTCCTACAAAGAGGATACCGACCGAGTGACTGGGATCATGCAGCGGGTTGCCGACGAAATGAGAAACGAAACCGACTATCGCCAGCTCATGCTCGAACCGATTGAAATTTTCGGCGTCGATAATTTTTCCGAAAGCACCGTGACCATCAAGGCGCGCTTCAAAACTCAACCATCGCACCAATACACCATCGGCCGCGAATACCGCCGCCGCCTGAAAAAAGCCTTCGAAGCCGAAGGCGTCGGCCCCCCCGCGCCGTCGCGCGACGCCTTGGCGCGAACCGTACCAACAATACCGTCGACGTAAGCCAAGAGGGCGGGTTTCAAAGCCGCCCCTACCGTGCCAAATTCTTTTTTTGTGTACTTTGCGTTCTTTGCGGCTAAATTTCCGAATCCAAACCTCGGACTCGGATATTCCTCCCGCTAAGACGCAAAGCACGCCAAGTTCGGAGGGGAAGGATAGATAATATTACAAACCATCTTCACCATATTTTTCCGACCTTTGCGGCCTTTGCGTCTTTGCGAGAGATATTCCGAGTTTCGGTTGCGGCTGTGCCGCGCTAGGACCTTTGTGGTTAACTCCCATTTCCCCTCTTCCCATTTCCGCCAAAGCATGCAACTTTAGCGAACGACTCTGATGGCAACGGAGAACCTGTCTCACCTTGGCTGATACTTCTCATTCATTCACCCGCGATGAAATTGCGCCGGTCATCATCGTAAGTCTCATTTCCGCTCTGCGGCTCTTAGGAATATTTCTCATACTGCCGATCTTTAGCGCCTACGCGGTGCGCTATCCCGACGCGTCGGCGGCGCTCGCCGGCATCGCCTTTGGAATCTACGCGCTGGTCCAATGCATTTTTCAAATACCTCTTGGTTGGGCCAGTGATCGCTGGGGACGCAAGCCGATTCTAATCATTGGTCTCGCGCTCTTTTGTCTAGGCAGTGTCGGGTGCGCACTTGCAGAAAGTATCGGCACTTTAATACTCGCCCGCGCTTTGCAAGGCACGGGCGCCGTCGGCTCGGTCGCCTTCGCCGCCCTCGCCGACCTCACCCGGCCGAGCGT
>JAERMN010000206.1 GCA_016844625.1 Deltaproteobacteria bacterium | reverse complement strand
AAAACGCACGCTCTACGAAATCGCAATGTGGCGGTTATGAGCGTGATTTTGCCGTGAAAATGATAATCTAAATCTGGATAACGAGACTTCTTGGGCGAAAAAGTCTGAAAGCACTTGTACATAGACTGGTCCGACCCACGCTAAATTCGCATCAGCATTCAAACCCGCAAAGTGACTCGATCGAGAGGGCTGCCAACAAATAAAAAAGGTTTAGATATCTCTCCCCGAGGCCGACCCCTTTGACTACATCCTCCGAGTTTACTCAAATCCTGTCCGCTTACGTTGCGGCGGCTTTGACTTTACCGCTGCCTGAAAAAGTCGTAGCGCAGGCGAAACAACACATTCTCGATACCTTGGCGGCAATGATTTCCGGCTCGCAGCTGAAACCGGGTGAGGTCATTCGTCGTTACGTCAAGAGCGAAGGCGGTCCTCCCGTGGCTCAGGTCATCGGCAGTTCGCTGCTCACGTCAGCGACTCTGGCCGCGCTCGCCAATGGCACATCGGCCCATGCCGATGAAACAGACGATTCACACGCGGCATCCGGAACGCACCCGGGTTGTGCCGTTGTTCCGGCAGCGCTAGCGCTGGCTGAGCAGACGGGCAGCAGCGGTCAGGCTTTCCTGCAGGCAGTCGTGGTTGGTTATGACGTGGGTTGCCGCGTAGGCCGGGCTCTCAATCCGCTTTCTCTATCGCCTACAGGTCACAGCAGCCGTAGTCTGGGAAATATCTTTGGCGCTTGCGCTGCGGCCGCAGTTTTGGCACGCCTCGATTCACAGCAGGTCGGTTGGGCGCTCGCCTATAGCGCGCAACAAGCCGCTGGCATCGGCAGCTACATTCGCGCTAAAGAACATATCGAGAAGGCTTTCGTTCTCGGTGGCATGCCGGCGCGCAACGGCGTCACGGCGGTCAATCTGGCGCAAGCCGGAGCTGGCGGCGCCGCCGATCCTTTTCACGGCGAAAGAAATTTTTTGCGCGCCTATTCACCCGACCCACGGCCCGAGGAATTGGTTCGCAGATTGGGAGAGAACTTCGAAATCGCTCAGACCAGCATCAAAAGATATTGCGTCGGCTCGCCGATTCAGGCGCCTCTTGATGCATTGTTTGCAATCGTCGCTGAACATATGCTACGCCCCGACGATATTGAGCGTCTGATCGTGCGCTTACCGGAACACAGAGCGGCGACTGTCAACAATAGAGAAATGGCGGACGTAAACCTACAGCACATCCTTGCCTTGGCGCTCGTCCACGGCGAAGTCTCCTTTGCGACGGCGCATGCCGACAATACCGCCGGCGATGCATCCGTCACTGCGCTCAAGTCACGAATCGAGCTCGTCGCCGATCCCGACCTGCTGGAAAGCGTGTCACCGCGCCAGGTACGACTGGAAGTCATCACCCGAGACGGTAGACGGCTGACGAAATACCTTTCGACCTATCGCGGCACGCCGGAAAATCCGCTGTCGATGCAAGAGGTCGAAGATAAGGCGCGTGAATTAACGTCATCAGTGATCGGTAATCTGAATACCGACGAACTCATCCAAGGCATTAGAGAACTAGACCGCGTCGGCGATATGCGGGAACTGCGGCCGAAATTTGTCGTCATCGAACAAGACTCGAGCTTGAGCGAACAAGGAGGTTGAACGTGAATCGAAAATTCCGGTTATTTTGGGGTATGGCCGCGGGCATTATCGCGCTGGTTATTGGCACCGCAGGCGGCCTGACAAAGGCGCGCGCGGCTGATGCCGCCAAAGGGCCAAATCTCGACTCCATCGTCCAAGGGGCCAAGAAAGAAGGCAAGCTTAGCTGGTCAACCAATCTGGAAGAGCACGAAGTCCGGGAAATGCACAAAGCCTTTCAAAAGGAATTTCCGTTCATCAAGATCAATTACAAACGGATTATGGGCGGTGAGCAAAGGCAGCGGATACTCTCCGAGATGCAAGCAGGATTGTTTCCCTACGATATGATGAGCATCGAGGATGAAGCCTCGGACGACTTCCAAAAGCAAGGCTTTCTGATCGATCCGGTGAATTGGCAGAAGATTTTTGGCATGGACCAGAGAATGATTCACCCTCAAGGATTCGCCGTTTCGGTCGGCAACAACCCTGCTGGAATCTATTATAACAATAAGCTGGTGCCAAAGGACCGCGTGCCAAAAACCTGGGCGGATTGTTACAACCCTTATTTCATGAACAAGATGTCGGTCGACGTCCGGCCCGCTCACATGGTCTCCGTCATGTACGGCTATGGCGAAGATTGGACTTTGGATTACGCCAAGAAGTTGCTTGCCAATAAGCCTAAATGGTTCCGCGGCAATTCATTGGCCGTGACCATGGTGGCCTCAGGCGAGGTGATTCTCTCGTGCCCTGCCAGCCATGGATCGTGGTACCGCGCTGCCCAAGGCAAGACTAATTATCCCGTCAGTTTCGTCTTTCCCGAGGGACCCATCGTGGCATCGCGGGAAATTCTGCTCAGCCCAATAAAGGGCGCGGCAAATCCAAACGCCGCACTTTTGATGACCGGCTGGGTCGCGGCCAAAGGGGTTAAATATCTGCGCACGGGACGGGAGAGCATTTTCCATCCGGAATCGGAAGTCGGCGCGCAGATCAAAAAAATGGGCAGACCTCTAAAGGTCACTGATTGGGACACTGCCACTAAAACCGAGGAGCTCATGCGCAAAATACTGGAAGTTTGGGGCTTTCCAAAACCGGAAAGAAAGAGCGGCTAAGAATCAAGAATATTCTAGTCAGTTTTTCGCAGTGAGGTCGTTGAGCAGATTTATTTTCGTCACATCGAGCCAGCCTATTTCGAAAAAGAGGGTCAAGGGGGGAGTTACCGAATCGCTAGCTGCTAGGATAGATTCTTAAACCCAATTTATTTCGTTCTCGTCAAGTCGGATCCATTCTAAACTGCAGCTGTGGGAAGCTTATAGATGAGCCAATTGGAGCAGCGGGATCGCGCGCAAATAAGCAGATGGGCCGTATTTAATTTCGCCCGCAAGCTGCGTCTCAGCAGTCTGGTCTTGATTCTGGCGGTTGTGATTACGCTATGGCTCGTTCTTGTTCCCATGCTGGTACTCGTCTTGAACAGCATCAGGACAGGCCCGCCCTCTTCTTTCGCGGGGCCTTGGACCTTGCGCAACTACTACGTCCTGTTCAGCAACCCGTTCTTTTATACGGCCCTCTCCAACACGGTGATTATATCGGTGATCTCGACAGTGGGCGGACTTGTTGTTGCGGTGCTGTTCGCTTGGCTCATTGAACGCACCGATATGCCATTCCGGACGCTGGCCTGGATCGCGGTTCTTCTGCCTCTTGCCATACCCGGTGTTCTCTTCGCGCTTTCGTGGATGCTCTTGCTCGCGCCCAGGATGGGGCTAATCAATATTGCGCTGCGAGAATTGCTTTCGCTTTTCGGCTTCTCCCTCGACGAAGGACCCTTAAACATCCAGTCCCTGGGGGGAATCATCTTCCTCAGTTGGATGCGCGGCGTGAGCACCATCTTTCTCATGATTGTCGGAGCCTTCCGTCTGATGGATCCCGCTTTGGAAGAAGCGGCGCGACTGTCGGGCGCCGCTCCTAAAGGCGTATTGCGTAGAATCACCCTGCCCCTGCTGATGCCGGCGCTGGCGGCTGCGTCGATTTACTCCTTCGTCTCTCATCTCGAATCCTTTGAGGCGCCGCTTACGGTCGGCCTGGCTGCGGGCATCTTTGTGCTGAGCACGCTGATCTATTTTACCGCGCGCTATCATGTTCCGGTCGACTATGGTCTCAGCGCAGCTTACGCAGTTTTTTTCATGACGATCATGACCGTGTTTTCTTACTTCTACGTACGGATGATCCGTAAAGGAGAACGCTTTGCGGTTATCCGTGGACGCGGATTTCATCCCATTCGCTATCGTTTGGGACGCTGGCGCTATCCGGCTCTGGCCTTATTCGCCGGCTATTTTTTTTTCACCCTTCTCTGTCCGCTGTTGGTGCTGGTTTGGGCGTCCATCGTTCCGTATTACGTCGTCCCGTCGATGGAGGCGATAAAAATGATTTCCTTCGACCACTATATCAACGTCGCCACGACTCCCAGATTCTTCCACGATACGATCAATACCGTGGTGGTGGCGATTGGCGCCGGTGTGGTGACCATGGTGATCGCGCTGCTGATTTCCTGGCTGGTAGTTCGCCTCAAACACCGCGCCGGTCTCATGCTCGACAGCGTGGCCTTTATTTCCTACGCTGTTCCCGGAGTCGTCATCGCACTGGCGATGATTTTTGTTTACCTGCAACCGGCTCTGCGGCCCCTGGGCATTTACGGGTCGATCTGGATCATTGTTTTGGGCCTCGCGACCCAGTACCTAGCCTTCGCGACGCGCACGACAAACGCCGGTCTTCTCCAGATACATCAGGAACTGGAAGAGGCTGGCTCGGTTTCCGGAGCCGGTCGTCTGCGCATCATCTGGAAGATCACGGTGCCGCTGTTGATGCCCTCGCTGGTCGCCGGCTGGGTCTGGGTGGTGGCGCACTCTCTGCGCACTTTTTCGGTGCCACTCGTGCTCGCCAGCGAGAACAACGAGGTACTTTCCGTCTGGATATGGATTTATTGGCAGGCGGGAAGGATTCCCGAAGCCGCAGCGATCGGAGTGATGCTGATCCTGCTAACCGCTCTCGTGGGATTCGCAGCAAAAAAGTTGGTCGGAGAGTCTTTGTCAGGCATGCGCTAATGGATAGTTTCCAGATCTCGGTCAGATCTCAGGGAAACGAAAAACGAAAGGAAACGTGTCTTTGATTATTTCATTCATCGTCTCTGTCAAACTAGTAAAAGCAAATTCTCAAATCCTCACACCAAGCCATCACTAATAGCAAATAAGCAATGCATGACATGCAGACCGACAATGATTGACTTCAGTAGAATTCGCGGTGATTTGCCCGAGGGACAACGCGGAGCTTTCGAAGAACTAATTTGTCAATTGGCGCGTCGTCAGGCTCCGGATCAGAAATCTTTCCGCCGAATCGAAGGCTCAGGAGGTGATGGTGGGGTGGAGTGCGTTCATCGCGGTCCAAAAGAGCTTGGGGTCAGGTCTAGCAACATAGCACAAACTCGGACTTCACTGTTTCCGTACGTCTCGGAAAAGGAGTGGCAGTCATTTCTTGACAAGCAAACAGAAACGTCAGGATCAAAGCTTTACAATTGATGTTCGCAGGAGGATCGATTGAGGCAAAACCGTGAATATCAAAACTAACGATTCAACCCGCTCCGCCCGCGCGAGGATTACGGGTCGCCGGTTTCGCGCCGCGCGGCTTTTGCGTGTCCAAGCTTACGGAAGCATCAGATGGCTTTGAGCGTGGTCCTGGGCAAAAGTATGGATGGCCACGGAATGGTTTCGAAGTAACTCTTCGATTGATTTGACCGGGCAGTTCCCCACACGCAACCAGATAAATTTCGGCGGGCTGCCGTAAAGTAAACTTCGCGCTTGAAAGTCGGAATCTTTTGGCACAATCACAAAATCATTGGTCTTGGCGTGTTCCCAAATTGCTGTGTCGGTCGCGTCGCGCATGCCGATCTCTCGTACCTAAACGCTTTCTGGATAAATGTCAGTCAGGATTCGCGGAAGACGGGGCGAGAGATTTTGGTCAAACAGAAGCTTCATTCCGGAAGGGTTGCGAGCTTGCGCTCGCGATCCGCGGCGAAGGCGAGGCACGCGCGAATATCATCAGTGGTCAGATCAGGAAACTCGGTGAGTAATTCTTCCTGCGTCATACCCCGTGCAAGATATTCCAGGACATCGGTGACCGTCATTCTGGTGCCACGAATGCATGGCTTGCCGCTTCGCTTGTCCGGTTCGATGGTTATGATTTTCTGATAATCCATACGCGAATAGTACCACAATCCAAGTTCGTCAGAGAAGACTGCGCTCCGCAGCTTGTCAAACTGGCGTGAAGCATCGTGCGCCGCAACGCAGTGCCGCTATGGCAAGCGCCGAAGGCGCGCGGGAATGAATGCACTTTAAACGGTGGCGGCATTCTCCAGTCAGCTTGAAGATTACGCGGCGACTGTTTCGCGCTGCGCGACCTTTGCGAGCCGCGACAGCATCGCTGTGGCATTGCGGTGCAGGATCTTCGCGCGCGCATCCTCGCCG
>JAERMN010000011.1 GCA_016844625.1 Deltaproteobacteria bacterium | reverse complement strand
AATTACAGTTCAAAAAATCTTCCTGTGGTCCTTCGGGCTATTCGCCGGTTGGCTATTGGCTGCGAGCTTCACTTACCAACTCGCGTTGCCAGGGCGTACGTTATCGTTTCCCGCTGATCATTACTCCCATCCAGATTTCAAAACCGAGTGGTGGTACTACACAGGTCATTTGGAAACCGAGAGCGGCAAACGTTACGGCTACCAGGTGACTTTCTTCCGCTTCGGCTTGCGCGATCCCAGCCTTTGTTTACGGAATTGTATATGGCGCACTTTGCACTGTCGGATATTGCACGTAAGAAGTTTTTTTTCCGCGAACGGATCAATCGTGGCGTTGCCGGCAAGGCCGGCGTGCGCGGCTACAACGACAAAGCGGGGGCGGCGACGGATCGCTTGTTGGTATGGAACGAGGACTGGAAAGTCGAAGGCGATGACAGGAATCACGCGATTCAGGTCAACGACCGCGGCACGCAACTGCGGCTATACCTGCGGTCGATCAAAGCGCCCGTGCTGCATGGTCAGAATGGTCTGAGTCAGAAAGGCGAAGGTGAGGGGCGAGCGTCGTATTACTATTCGCTCACGCGCATGCAGACCGACGGGGAGCTTACGATCGACGGCAAGAAAGAAAAAGTCCGCGGTTTTACCTGGATGGACCATGAGTTCGGCAGCAATCAGTTGCGCAACGACCAAGTCGGCTGGGACTGGTTCAGCATCCAGCTCGATAATCAGACCGAGTTGATGCTGTACCTCATGCGGCGCAAAGACGGCTCCGTCGATCCCTATTCGAGCGGCACGCTGGTCAGTGCTCATGGCGCGACCAAACATCTCGCGTTGAAAGATTTCCAAGTTGGAGTGTCCGAGCGATGGAAGAGTCCAAATAGCAATGCCAACTATCCGATGAAATGGAAAGTGATAATTCCCGGCGAAGACATCGAGTTCGCGGCCAGGTTGTGAACGGCAAAGGCTACGTCGAGATGACCGGGTATGCGGGGAAGCTGACGATATGACGAACTGCCCGGCATACTAAGCCCTTTGGCGCTTTCATGGTGTCTATTGCAAAAAAACTATAGTCGAATAATTATTCGACTATGACCGATAGCCCATTTTGGCTCGATTACGACGATTGCCGGGCAACCCTGCTCAAGCGATTGGCGGAGCCTCCACCGACACGCATTCAGCTCCTGACTGGACCTCGTCAAGTCGGCAAGACCACCTTGTTGTTGGATTTGGCTAATCGCCTTGGTGAAATCGCGCACTACGTCGCCGTCGATGATCCGAATGCCGGCTTGCCAGGTTTCTGGGAACGAATCTGGTCGGCGGCGGAGTCGCGTGTGAGCAAAGGGAGCGCCGTTGTTCTCATCGATGAGATCCAACATTTCGCCGATTGGGCGAGCCGCATCAAGGGGCAATACGATCGTATCAAGCGCAAGAAGATTCCGATCCATATCGTTGCTACAGGTTCATCCGCGCTTCTACTTGGAGCAGGCTCCCGCGAAAGCCTTGCCGGCCGCTTCGAACGCTTGACTCTAAGCCATTGGTCGGTGTCCGCGCTCAGACGACAATTCAATCTTTCGCCATCCGACGCCGCGCTGTTTCACGTACAGTTCGGTTCTTATCCTGGCTCGTTACAACTTCGCGATGACCTTTCTCGCTGGCGCGCCTACGTGAGAGACTCAATCATTGAGCCCGCCATAGGCCGAGACGTTCTGGCGTTAGGTGCCGTCCGACGCCCCGCGCTACTTCGACAGGTATTCGCCGTTGCCGCTAGCGCGCCAGCGCAAATCGTTTCTTTGCAAAAATTGCAGGGCCAACTTCAAGACCGCGGTTCTCTGGAGACTATCGCGCACTATTTAGACTTGTTGGAGCAAGCGTATCTGGTCGCAGCGCTCCAGAAATATGGCGAACGCGAGCATCGCCGGCGCGCTGCTCCTCCCAAACTAGTGGTTTTGAATAACGCGTTGCTCTCAGCTATGCACCTTCAAGGCGCGCCGGATCAGAGTCTGGAACCGGCCCGTTTCGGCTTGTGGGTTGAGAATGCTTGCTTGGCGTTCGCGTGCAACAGGGGACAGCGAGTTGCGTATTGGCGCGAGGAGCCTTTGGAAGTCGATGGCACTATCTCGGGAAGTTGGGGCGAGTGGGCGATTGAGATCAAGACCGGTGGATTCGATAGCAAAGATTTGCGTGGGCTCTTGGAATTTTGCCGGCGTTACCCACGCCATCGTCCGTTGGTGGTTACCTCCCCAGGGCAAGAACATCACGCTGAACGACTCGGCATTGCGTCCATCAGCTGGCCGGATTTTCTCATGTCGGGACCGCCCGCCTAGCGGCGAAGTTGAGTTGCCGAAAGGCAATCGATGACTTGCCTATTGTATCGCATCGAAGAAAACGATCATGCCTAAGAGTATTCGAATCACTCATGATTTCGAACTCCTTTTGGACGAAGCAGCGCGAGCGTTGGGAAAATCCCAATCTGAGTTTATCCGTGAGGCGGTTCTCGAAAAGTGCCGCAAGGTGCTAAGACCACGACTTTCTGAAAGCCTGGCGCCGTTCATCGGACGCGTTGCATCTCAGGGCGGCCGAGGTCGTAGTACAGGTGTCGAATTCAAGCGCGCGTTGACAAAGAAGAATACACGAAGATTCTGATCGGGAAATTAGTGTCGCTAAAGTCCCCAGTCTTGCCATCGCGCCGCTCGGTATGATACTCGCCGGCGAAAGGATTAAAGTTTTAGGACACCGGGCCAGTGACCGAACAGGAAAAGACTCGCATCGCCGGTTGTATGAAAGGCGAAAAAGCCGCTTGGGATGCGTCGTCCTCCAATACTCAAATCTTGTTTATTATACGATTAGAAAAACCTTTTCGCTCTATTATATCGAGCCGGGTGACGAAGCCGTCGACGATTTGTTCCAAGAATTGTTTCATTCCCTGTTGCGCGATAACTGAAAATAGCTTCGACCGTTCAGAGGCGATAAGGGTTGCAGCGTAGCAAGCTGGATTCGCGGTAAAGCTCGCGGCCAGGTTGTGAACGGCAAAGGCTACGTCGAGATGACCGGGTATGCGGGGAAGCTGACACTATGACGAGAATTGTCAGCGGTTTGCCGGCTTGCCTTGGATTTGCGATACTCAGGCAATGCCAGAAGTACCCGACAACAAAGACTGGAAGTGTCTAAACGTCACGGTCAGCGACAAGGAGTCCGGGGCGGTTATTGAATACAAAATCCATTTCTATCGGAAGACCAATGGCTGGTACGACGAGGTTCGCTACGATAGTCACGAAATTAAAAAAGGCAGAAAGACTCGCGCGCCCCACTTACACCTGAAATTGGCCACTCCGTTTAAAGATTCAGCCAGCGGCGACGCGGAACTCAGACGGATCATCGACACTGTATTGCCACGGATAAAGGAGATCACGCGATGAGTCGGATATTGGCGATCAAAGGAACCGAAGGTGAGAAAGAAGTGGACTATTCCACTCTCACAGTTAAAGAGATTCACAAACGAATCAAAGAATACGAAAAGAAATTTGGCAGCTTGGCTAGATTTTTGCGCGGCTACGATTGCGAGTCCAGTCCGCCGGACGACTATCTGACGCTGATCGATTGGGAATGTCTTCTGAATGAACTTAAAGGCAGAACAGGCACGGGGCTTTCCCTCGTTAAAAGCGGTAAAAGAAAACCCCACTAACTGTTCGTGTGATTGAGCGCTTGATCTCCGTCACGTCCACCCGACCGGATACGCCACCGGCGATCCCCGCCCTCTTGCTCAACGCCTATCACGCCGGCACGACATTCTTCGTTTTGCCACACACGCGGAGCTCAGCGAAGACGATCCACTCGCCTCAGCAATTCTTCTCGCCAAGAGCGACAAAGAAGACCGCAGACTTGAAGTCAGAGAAATCTTCGGCATGAATCTCAAAGCCAGTCTCGTCGTGCTCAGCGCCTGCGAGACGGGACTTGCAAAACCTTCCAGCGCCGATGAACTTGTCGGATTAACCGGGGCATTCATTTACGCCGGCACCCCGTCGGTCGTTGCGAGCTTGTGGAATGTCGAAGACAGCAGCACGGCGCAGTTGATGGCGAGCTTTTACAAGAATTTGAAAACCATGACGAAGGTCGATGCGCTCAGACAAGCGCAGTTAAATTTAATCCGCGGCAACGTCAACAGCGATTTACTCGCCCGCCGGGGCATCGGCGGCATCGGCAAGTTGGGCGAGACGCCAAGCGCCAGTCTCTAGCTCCAGACTCTATCTCAACTTCTCACCCCTACTTCTGGGCACCGTTTGTTCTAGTCGGGGAGGGGGAAGGGAAGTTTGTTTCATTGACTTTTGACTCTCGCGGCTGGTCATGAGCTGGATGCGGCACGCTGTCCTGCTTTGTTCGCGCTGACAAGATGTTGATTGACAATCCGCCAAAACGTGGCCACCGCCTTTGGTTTGGCGTCAAAAAAATCCTCGAAAAATCCAGCGGCATTCAGCGGCTGCGGATAGGCGTACGACTCCCCTTCCTTGCCTCGTTCCGTGATCCAATCGTGAGGTTTCGAGGAGTCAATGATTTTAAAGAGTCGCGACGGATAGAGATACGGGCGGCCTTGATTGTTCAAAATCCGGAAATCATCGGCCTCGATGCCAATTACGACATACGACAGACCGGGGGTGAGGTCCGGATATCGCGCAGATTTGTGACGCAGCTTAACAATCATCGGGAGTGTATCTGCCTCCGTTTCAATTCCACTCGGCCAATGTTTCTGGCCATCTCGATTGCGGGCAACAGCCGTTAATCGTGACGGAGAGAAATAGTTTTCGTCATGTTGGAAATGATACGAAGCGAACTTGGCGTCGTCAATAAATCCGGTCGTATTGAGTTGGGGATGGGAAGCGAGCAACGACCCCGATGTTGTCTATGTGAGGAGTTGTAGACCGTATTGTTTGAAGTGGATATCGAATGCGAAAGCTGCGGTTATGCCAAGTCTTTCCATAACCGCAAAACTTGTGGCATCCGTGTAAGAAAACTCTTTGTCAGTGTAGCGCTGAATAATTTCTTTGGCCTTTTTTTCATCCGCCGGAATCACAGGTTCGACGGGCCAGATCTGTTGCGTCAGCCAATCTCGGGCGATGCCGGCGCCGAGACGCGATAAAAGCAAGGCGTGAGACTCAGCGACGATGAAATTCGTGATCAGCGGGGTGATTCCCTCGCGCTGGGACGAGCGGAGAATCGCAACCGCTTTGCGGTGGTTTGTATCGTCCCGATCGATCAGAGCGTAAATTGCGCTGGTGTCGGCTAGCGCTTGAGCCACCGTCGCCGTTCTCCTTCGGCAATGTAGCGGTCATGATCGGTGGACCCGTCCTTGGCTCCGCTTGAGCCTTTGCCAACAAAGTCCCAAATCGGATCGTTCGTACCGAGAAGTTTTCGCTCTCTGACCTTCCGGAGCTTCAAAACTTCTCCTTCCGCTTCGACCGAGAGATAGTCATCTTTGCCGATCCTGAGTTTGCGCCGCAAGTCTATTGGCAGCGTGAGTTGCCCTTTTTCGGTTACTTTGACGATCGTCATTGTATACACCCTCGCAGAGAATTCCTACCTGATGGTATACATGCTACGCCTCGGAGTCAATGTTTGATGTTGGCAGTCATAGGCGCTATTGGTTCCTTGTTGATTCGCCGAGGATAATGAGCAAGTCTCCTTCATGATTTCTGATTTGGCAAAACGAATTAGCAACTATTCCCAAACGCAGGGCCTGATACTTTCCGGCGATCGTATTCTCGTCGCGGTCTCCGGTGGGCCGGATTCGGTGGCGTTGTTGCGGTTGCTTGTAGAACTGCGCGATGAGTTTCAACTTGATCTCGAAGTTGCCCATTTACAGCACGGAATGCGTGGCGAGGAGGCGCGGGAGGATGCGCGCTTTGTTACGGCATTGGCTGACACGTTAGGGCTGCCGTTTCATCTGAAAGAAGTGAGTGTGCCGGAGATTCGATCCGCGGCGGGGAAGGGGAATTTGGAGGCGTTGGCGCGCCAAGAGCGTTATCGCTTTTTCGCCGAAGTGGCGCGCGCGCGTGGGCTTGATAAAGTCGCTACCGCGCACACGCTGGACGATCAGGCGGAGACGGTTTTGATGCGGTTTCTGCGCGGCAGCGGCATGAAAGGGCTCGGCGGCATGGCGCCGCTGCAAGTAATGGACTCGACCGGCGGCTTGCCATCTAAGCTCACGGTGGTTCGTCCGCTGCTGGAAACGTCAAAGGTGGAGATCGTCAATTACTTGACAGAGAAGCATCAGACGTTTCGGTTGGATCGGACTAATTGGGATTCGGCTTTACTGCGCAATTGGATTCGCCTAGAGCTGCTGCCGAAGATGCGCGAGCGGGTTGATAGCCGACTGAGCGAGCGCTTGGGGCAGCAGGCCGAGTTGATGCGCGATGACGATGCTTTGCTCGCTGAGTTGGCGCGGCGAAAGCTGGAAGAAATTTCCACCGCCAACGGACTCAACCGGAACGCGTTGCTCGCCGAGCCGATTGCGTTGCAGCGCCGTTTGCTCCGGCTTTGGATCGAAACGGCGCGCGGCAACCTGCGCGGCATGGATTTCGTTCACATCGATGAGCTGCTGCGTCTAATTACAGACGGACCGCCACAAGGCCGGCTGGCGATCCCTGGCGGTTGGGAGTTGGCGCGCGAATATGATCTTCTCAGACTGGTTTGCCGTCTAGTTTGGGTCGAGCGCGAGTGCTACAGTTATGAACTTACGGTGGGCTCGACGCGACAAATTCCCGAAGCCGGCCGAGAACTTCGCAGCGAACTCATCAAGCCGCCGCTCGCCGAGTTGCCGGCGGATTTATCGGTGGCAGTATTCGATGCGGCTTGCTTGACAGGGCCTCTGACCGTGCGCAACTTTCGCCGCGGCGACTATTTTCAGCCTTTAGGCATGACGGGGCACAAAAAAATTAAGGATCTGTTCATCGACAATAAAGTGGCGCTTTCGGTGCGCGCAAAGTTGCCGCTTTTGGTGCTCGGTCAGGAAGTCATTTGGGTGCCCGGCTACGGCCGTAGCGCGATCGCTCAGGTGAGCGCCGATACGAAGGCTATTTTGCGTCTAAAATTAGTGACTTTGGGCACTTAGCAAGTTAAAGTCGAGATTGATCGACTTGGTCGTGTGTGTTAGACTTTAATTTGTTTTGAAAAATTAGGAGGATCGGTTGAGTCAGTCATCGAAACATATTGCCCTTTGGTTGGTGTTGGCGCTGGTTTTCCTGGTCATTTTTAGCGTTTTCAACAAGCAGCATGGCAGCGCGCCGGAAGTCGTCTTCAGTGAATTCATGAACTCGGTGGAGCGCGGCGATGTCCAGAAGGTCCTTATCCAAGGCCATAACATTAGCGGCGAGTACAAGAACGGCGAGCGCTTTCGCACCTTCGCGCCCAATGATCCAGAGCTCGTGAAATCGTTGCGCGATAAAAAGGTAAAAATTGCCGCGAAGCCTGAAGAAGACTCGCCCTGGTACATGGTGCTGTTGCTCAACTGGTTCCCGATGTTGCTATTGATCGGCGTGTGGATCTTTTTCATGCGCCAGATGCAAGTGGGCGGCGGCAAGGCGATGTCTTTTGGCAAGAGCCGCGCCAAGCTGCTCACGGAAAATCAGCACAAGATGACCTTTAACGATGTCGCTGGCGTCGATGAAGCGAAAGACGACCTGCAAGAAATCATCGCGTTTCTCAAAGACCCGAAGAAGTTTACTAAACTCGGCGGCCGGATTCCCAAGGGCTGCTTGCTCGTCGGCCCTCCAGGCACGGGCAAGACTTTGCTCGCCCGCGCCGTCGCCGGCGAAGCGGGTGTGCCGTTTTTCAGCATCAGCGGTTCGGATTTTGTCGAGATGTTCGTCGGCGTCGGAGCGTCCCGTGTGCGCGATCTCTTCGTCCAGGGCAAGAAAAATGCGCCTTGTATTATCTTCATCGATGAGATCGACGCCGTCGGGCGCCACCGTGGCGCCGGGCTGGGCGGCGGCCACGATGAGCGCGAACAGACTCTGAACCAGCTGCTCGTGGAGATGGACGGCTTCGAGTCGAATGAAGGGGTTATTCTCATAGCCGCTACCAACCGTCCTGACGTTTTGGATCCGGCGCTGCTCCGGGCCGGCCGCTTTGACCGGCGCGTGGTTGTGCCGCGGCCAGATGTTAAAGGCCGCGAAGGTATTCTCCAGGTTCACACGAAAAATGTGCCGATGGGTGCCGATGTCGATGTCGGCGTGTTGGCGCGGGCGACACCGGGATTCGCCGGCGCCGATTTGGAAAACCTTGTCAATGAAGCTGCGCTCTTAGCGGCGCGCAACGATAAAGATAAAGTCGAGATGGGCGACTTCGAGCTCGCCAAAGACAAGGTCATGATGGGCGCCGAGCGGCGCAGTATGATTATTAGCGACGAAGAGAAGCGCAACACCGCATATCACGAAGCCGGCCACGCTTTGGTCGCCAAGCTTTTGCCTGGCACCGATCCGATTCACAAGGTCACGATTATTCCGCGCGGCATGGCGTTGGGCTTGACCCAGCAGCTGCCGTTGGATGAGAAACATACTTACGGCAAAGATTATCTGCTCAATAACTTGGTCATTCTATTCGGCGGCCGGGTGGCCGAAGAGCTGGTGCTCGAACACACCACGACCGGCGCGGGCAACGATATCGAGAAGGCCACCGACCTAGCGCATCGCATGGTGTGCGAATGGGGCATGAGCGAAAAACTCGGGCCGATGACTTTCGGTAAAAAAGAGGAAGAGATTTTCTTGGGCCGAGATTTTACCCAGAAGGCGGATTACTCCGAGAGCACCGCCATCGAGATCGATGCCGAGGTCAGACGGATCATTCAAGAGAGCTATTATAAAGCTAAGGATATCTTGAAAACGAATCTCCGTCTGCTCCACAAGGTCGCCGAATCGCTGCTCGAAAAAGAAGTGTTGGACGGATCTGAGATCGACGCGATTGTCAGAGAGTTTGGCGGGAACGGTGGAGATCCGCTTACTCCGTCGGCCGCCGCGGCTGTCGCCTAAGCTTTTACTTGCCGAGGGGGCGAAAGCCCCCTCCTTAAGCCTCCACCTTTCCAATCAGTATCCATGTCGCCAGGCTCGGCAGCTTTGCTTGCTGAGTGCGGCGCACTGTCTTTCGATGCCGGATCGATTGGCTGTTGACCACGCTGATTTTAACGTGGAACCATTAAATGGGGTTTCCAGAGGGGGCAAGCATCCCTTTAGACTATCTTACTTGGGCCGGGGTCCATGCCCCGGCCGCGAAGCGGCTTCGTTTATTGAAGAGTTTCGGGAACAATCCTTCGTCACCGCTCGTCATGTCCACTCAGAATCCTATCGACGCGAGCCGTGCGCGCAATCCGTTGGCGCCCATAGTGCCGGCGCTGTCGGCCGAGCGTAGCGTCTTGCGCACGCGTCACGGCGATCTCGACTTCACTCGACGCACGTTGATCATGGGGATCGTCAACGTCACGCCGGATTCGTTCTACGACGGCGGGCGGCGTTTCGACACGGGTAAAGCGGTGGCGCATGGTCTTGCCATGGCGGCGAGCGACGCCGACATAATCGATATTGGCGGCGAATCTTCGCGCCCCGGCGCCGAGCCTGTGTCCGAAGCTGAGGAACTGGCGCGAGTAATCCCGGTGATTGAATGCTTGCGCAAACAGACCGCAGTGCCGATCTCCATCGATACCTACAAAGCCAAGGTCGCGGGCGCCGGGTTGGACGCCGGCGCGGACATCGTCAACGACATTAGCGCGCTGCGCTTCGATGCGGCGATGGTAGAGTTACTGGCGGCGGAAAAAGTGCCGGTTATTCTCATGCACATGCAAGGCAGCCCACGCACCATGCAAGCCGAGCCGCGCTATCAGGACGTGGTGCGCGAAGTGAGGGATTTTCTCGCCACGCAACTTTATGAAGCGTTGGACGCTGGCGTAGCACCGCAGGCGATCGTCATCGATCCGGGCATCGGCTTCGGCAAAAACCTCGAACATAATCTGCAACTGCTGCGCGGCCTGTCGGTCCTGGCGGCGCTTGGCCAGCCGCTTTTGGTCGGCGTCTCGCGCAAGACTTTCATCGGCAAGATTTTGCACGTCGAACCCGACCAAAGGTTGGAAGGCAGCCTTGCCGCCGCGGTTGCCGCCGTGCTCGGCGGGGCGAATATTCTTCGGGTCCACGACGTGGCCGAAAGCGTTAAAGCCGCGCGCGTTGCCGATGCGATCCGCTTCGGCGTGACCCAGTGAACAGGCGGCACCGATGTTGGAACTGATTCGGCAAATCCGCTGGCAAGACCTGCTTGACATCGGCATTATTACATTTTTAGTTTACCGGGCCTTGCACATCGTGCGCGGCAGCCGGGCGATGCAGATGATCATCGGCCTGGCGGTGATCTTGGTCGCCTACGTTTCCTCGCGCGCCATCGGGCTATTCACGCTCAACTGGATCCTCGACAATTTTCTCGCGTCTATCATTTTAGTCATCATCGTGATCTTCCAAAGCGATATTCGCCGCGCGCTCACCCAGGTGGGCACGGCGCCATTGTTTACCGTGGCGGAGCGTATGGTGCAGCGACGCGAAGATATAATCGACGAGGTGGTGCAAGCCGCGTTGGCGCTGGCGGCCGAACATGTCGGCGCGCTGATCGTCTTCGAACGGGAAGTGGGGCTCAATGAGTATATGGAGATCGGCACGCGCCTGGATGCTCGCGTGAGCCGGGAGTTGCTGGAAAGCGTTTTCTTGCCGCACTCGCCGATCCACGACGGCGCCTTGGTGATCCAAAACCGCAGAGTCACTGCGGTGCGCTGTCTGTTGCCGCTCAGCACCAATCCGAATCTCAAAAAAACCTGGGGCACGCGCCACCGCGCCGCCCTTGGCGTAACCGAAGAGAGCGATGCCGTGGCCGTGGTGATCTCGGAGCAGGAAGGCACGGTGACTCTGGTGGTCGGCGGCAACGTCACTGAGAACGTCGACGGCGACAGACTACGTGCGGCGCTGCAAGAACTGATTAAGTCATGAAACGGCTCTGGGAAAGAATCGTCGCTCTGGCCGGCAGTAACTTCGGTCTCAAAGTGCTCGCCCTGGTGATCGCCGTCGGGCTCTGGGTCGCCGGCCACCGTGACATCGAGCGCGCCCTCGAAGTGCCGGTGGAGTTTCGCAACATCCCCTCCGATTTGATGGTCGTGGATAATCGAATCGACTACGTGGTGTTGCGTCTAGCGGGGCCGCGCACGTTGGTTTCGACCATCGATTCGGACGACCTGAAGCTGCTGCTCGATTTGAACGGCGCGAAATCGGGCGCGGCCAGTTATCCCTTGGGGGCGAGCTCGTTTAATATTCCGCGCGGCGTCACGGTGGCGCGCATCACGCCGCCGGTGATGCACCTGCGCTTGGAGCCGGTGATGCAGCGCTCGCTGCCGGTGAGCGTAAGACTATCCGGCAAGCCCGCCACCGGCTACCGGATCGCGCGCACGATCGCGCAGCCGGAGAAGGTGTCGGTCTCGGGCCCGGCGGACGAAGTGCGCCGTTTGGCAACGGTGGAAACCCTGCCGGTCGACATCGATGAAAAGCGCGGCGTCACCAAGCGCAAGGTGCGCTTGTCGACTGAGGGCAAGCCTTTATCGTTTATGCCCGAGCAGGTAGAGGTTTCGGTTACACTAGAAGAGGAAGAAGCAAGCCGAGATTTTCCCGGCGTCAGCGTTCGGGCGAAGGATTTCACAGGCGCCTACTCGGTCGTACCGACGGCGATATCGCTCCGCCTGGCCGGTGCCAAATCTGTTATCGATACGCTAGAATTGAAAGGCGACGAGGTTTATTTAAACCTCAAAGGCTTGCCCGCTGGCGAGCATAATCTGCCGCTGACGGTCGAGTTGCCGCCAGGGCTTCGCGTAGTGGAGCAAAAGCCGGCGCGAGTTAGGGTGCGGATCACGAAGCCGGGAAATTAGCATTTGGGAGTCACCATCGATGAATCAGCCGCAAGTGAAAAAGACAACGCATAAACGCCGGCTATTTGGCACCGACGGTGTGCGCGGTGTCGCCAATCAAGAACCGATGACTTCGGAGATGGCGCTGAAGCTCGGCCGCGCCATTGCCAGAGTCTTGCATGAGCCAGATCCATCGGATCAATCCGGCCGCGGGCGGCCGCCTTCGTTCGCGGTCAGGAACGGCGAGACCGATAAGCATCGTTTCAAGATTCTTATCGGTAAAGATACCCGGCTGTCCGGTTATATGCTGGAGACGGCGCTGGCTTCCGGGATTGTTTCCATGGGCGCTGACGTGCTGCTGGTCGGGCCGCTGCCGACGCCAGGGGTGGCGTTCTTGACGCGCAGCATGCGCGCCGATGCCGGCGTGGTGATTTCCGCGTCGCACAATCCCTATCAAGACAACGGCATCAAGTTTTTTTCCTGGGATGGCTTTAAGCTGCCCGACGAAGTGGAAGCTCGCATGGAAGAGATGATCTTCGGCGGGGAGTTGGAGGAGGCGCGTCCCACCGCGAGCGCGATTGGCAAGGCTTTTCGCGTTTCCGATGCGGTGGGCCGGTACAATGTATTTCTCAAGAACAGCTTTCGGCGCCGTCTGACGTTGGAGGGGTTAAAAATCGTCGTGGACTGTGGCAACGGCGCTGCCTACAAGGTGGTACCCGAAGTGTTAGCCGAATTGGGCGCTGATATCCTGCCCATCGGCGTGCAGCCGGACGGCGAAAATATCAACCGGCGCTGCGGCGCGCTCCATCCCGAATCGGCGCGTGAAGTGCTCCTCCATGAAGGCGCGGATTTCGCAGTCGCTCTCGACGGCGATGCCGACCGCGCGGTGTTTATCGACGAGACCGGCGAAATCCTCGACGGCGATCATGTGTTGGCGATTTGCGCCCTCGACATGCAGGAGAAGGGGGTGCTCAAAGGCGGCGGCGTGGTCGCCACGGTGATGAGTAATCTGGGCCTCGATCTGGCTATGCAAAAAGCCGGACTGGAAGTCGTGCGCACGCAGGTCGGCGACCGCTATGTGGTCGAGAGGATGTTAGAGGGAAATTACAATCTCGGCGGCGAGCAGTCGGGTCATATTCTTTTCCTGGATCACAATAGCACCGGCGATGGCGCGGTCACATGCCTGCAAATGCTCGCCCTGATGGTCGAGAAGCGCAAACGTTTGAGCGAATTGCATAGCGTGATGAGGCGGCTGCCGCAAGTGTTGGTCAACGTCGGCGTCAGAGAGCGAAAAGAGTTAGCGCACATGCCGAAGGTGATGCGGAAGATCGACGAAATCGAAAAAAGCTTGGCCGGCCGCGGCCGGGTGCTGGTGCGCTATTCCGGCACCGAGCTTTTGGCGCGGGTGATGTTGGAAGGCGAGGATCAGAAAAAAATCCGCGCCATGGCTGACGCCATCGCCAGCGAGATCCGTGCTGAAGTGGGCAAGTAGAAGAATTGGCCGCAAAGAACGCAAAGTACGCAATAGGGCAGACGGATACTTCACCACGAAGGACACGAAAAGCACGAAGTTCGGAGTCTTAATCATCCAAACCCTTCGTGTCCTTCGTGCTCTTCGTGGTGAGAAATATTGTTGAACATGGCACCTTGTCGAGGCAAACGGCTGAAGAGCCGCAAACTATGATTCGCTTGGGTATCAACGTCGATCATGTAGCGACCGTGCGCCAGGCGCGCGGCATCGATGTGCCCGATCCCGTGGAAGCGGCTTTGCTCGCGGAAAAGGCCGGTGCCGACGGCATTACAGTACATCTGCGCGAAGACCGCCGCCATATTCAGGAGCGCGATGTAAAACTCCTGCGCCAGCGGGCGCGCAGCAAAGTAAATCTCGAAATGGCGGTGACGCCGGCGATGGTCAAGTTCGCCGCGAAGCTTCGTCCGGATGACGCCTGCTTTGTGCCGGAGAAACGTCAAGAGCTCACCACCGAGGGCGGCCTCAACGTGGTCGCGCACAAGAAAAAAATCATGGACGCCGTCGCCAGACTAGAAAATCGTGGCATTCATGTCGCGTTGTTCATCGATGCGGTGGCGGCGCAAATCGAATGCGCCAAAGAAGTCGGCGCCCACGCCATTGAGATCCACACGGGAACGTACTGCAACGCGACGGGCACAAGACGCGAGAAGGAGCGGCGCGCAATCATTGCCGCGGCGCAACTGGCGCACCGTTTTGGCTTGGAAGTGCACGGCGGCCATGGGCTTAATTACGAAAATGTCATGCCGATCGCCAACATTCCCGAGATGGTCGAACTCAACATCGGCCATAGTATCATCGCGCGGGCCGTGATCGTCGGCATCGAACAGGCCGTGCGCGAGATGAAGCAACTTCTAGCTAGAGCCAGAGGGTAATGCGTTCAAACCGTTCAAACCGTCTCGGTCGGTTTTCGGGCGATCCGAGTTTAACGGTTTGAACGGAGCGTAGCAATTGAACCGGTTGAACGTTTTTAAACAATGATTGTAGTCACCGCTGAAGAGATGCGCGAGCTGGATCGATTGACGATCGAGCGCTACGGCGCGGCGAGCTTGACCTTAATGGAGCGCGCCGGCGAAGGCATCGCCGCGGCAATAGTCAAACACTTCGGCCGCAACGCCAAGAAGGGCGTGATGATTGTCGCCGGCAAGGGTAATAACGGCGGCGATGGTTTCGTTGTCGCGCGTTTGCTTAAGAAAAAACGCCTTCCCTGCGAAGTCGCCCTGCTAGCGCGGCAAAACGAACTTTCTCCGGACGCGACTCATAATCTACGCGCCTGGCAAAAACTCAAAGGCAAAGTCACTGAGATCACCACCGGCAATTTGGCATTCTTGAGCCAACGATTGCGCAAGAATGGCCTGATCGTCGACGCGATTTTGGGCACCGGCATGAAAAACGACGTGCGCGCTTTGTTCGCCGATGCGATCACGCTGATGAACGCTGCCGGTGTGCCGATTGTCGCCGTCGATATTCCGTCCGGTCTCGATACCGACAAAGGGACGCCGCTCGGCACGGCGATCCAAGCGGAGATGACCGTGGCGCTTGGCTATCCGAAGTTGGGCGAGGTCACCTATCCTGGTTTGAACTATGTCGGTGCTCTGGTCGTCGCCGACATCGGCATCGATCCACGCGCGGTTGCTGAAGTAGCGCCGCGCACGGAACTCTTGGAGCGCGAGCCGGTCAGTTGGCTGGTGCCGAGCCGCCAGGCCGACACGCATAAGGGCAGCTATGGCCATTTGCTCGTTCTCGCCGGTTCCCGCGGCAAGACCGGCGCGGCGATTCTCGCCTGCCGGGCGGCGATGCGCAGCGGCGCCGGGTTGGTGACGCTGGCGGCGCCGCGCGCGCTCAATTCCATCTTCGCGACTTCTTTAGTCGAAGTGATGACCGAGCCGCTGCGCGAGAATGCCCGCGAAGAAATGGAACCGTTGGGCGATGACGAATGGCGCACCTTGCTCCAACGAAAGAACGCTTTGCTCTTCGGTCCCGGTATCGGCGAGGCTGTCAACGGGGCGACCCGGAATGCGCTCTGCTGGTTGCTGAGAAATTTAGACATGCCTTGGGTGATCGACGCCGACGGCCTGAATATTTTAGCGCTTGAGCTTAACCGTTTGCGCCACGCCAAGACGGCGCCGATCTTGACGCCGCATCCCGGCGAGATGGCGCGGCTGGTCGGCAAAGATAGCGCCGCGGTCAATGCCGGCCGCGTTGCGATCGCCCGCTCATTCGCCGTCGAGCACCGCTGTCATCTCGTGCTTAAAGGCGCGCGCAGCGTGATCGCCACTGCGGACGGCAAGGTTTTTATTAACCCGACCGGCAATCCCGGCATGGCCAGCGGTGGTATGGGCGATGTCTTGGCCGGAATTCTCGCGGCGCTGTTGGGGCAAGGCTTGTCCGCCGAGGACGCCATGAAGCTCGGCGTCTATCTGCATGGTTTCGTCGGCGATGGTGGCGCTGCGGCTCGGGGCGAAATCGGACTGATTGCGTCGGATATTATCGACGGCCTGCCAGCGGGAATGAGTGCGCTCGCCGGGCGAATCCCCTAGGCTCGAATTCTCCCCCCAAATATACTAGTTGTACTGGTGAGGCCCCTAGCACCAATGGGTTTGTCTACGGTTGTTTCTAAGTCAGCGCGCCAGACCATGAATTGGGGCAAGAAGTTAGGGAAGCTGGTTCAAGGCGGGGAAATTATTGCTCTTGTCGGCGAGTTGGGAACGGGCAAGACCTGTTTCGTGCGCGGTTTCGCCGAAGGGATTGGGGTTAGCAAAGGTGCTTGGGTGCGGAGCCCGACCTTCACTCTGATCAACGAATACAACGGCCGTCTGCCGGTCTATCACATCGATCTGTATCGGGTCAGTCAGCGCGCGCAGCAGGACGGTCTCAATCTGCGCGAGTATTTATATGGTGACGGCGTCAGTCTGATCGAGTGGTTTGAATATCTCGGCGCCGACGAAGTCGACGAGTATTTAGAAATCAAAATGGCTCATCGCGGCGGCGCACAGCGTGAAATGACGTTTATCGCGCATGGCGAACGATACGAAAAGTTATTGAAAGATTTACACGTTGAAACGGCGAAATGATTTTGGATTTTGGATTGTCGGAAGCAAAGAGTGGTTGACAGACTTTTGACACGATGGTCGGATTCTCGCTCCGACAATCCAAAATCGGCAATCCAAAATCCAAAATAGGTTGAGGGGTTATTCGTGTGGCTTTGTTAGTGCAGAAATACGGCGGCACGTCCGTCGCTTCCATCGAGCGGATCAAACAGGTGGCGGCCAAGGTCGCGGCGGCAAAACGAGCGGGGAAAGATGTCGTCGTCGTGGTTTCGGCGATGGCGGGCGAGACCAATCGGCTGATCGCCCTGGCGCAGGAGATTTCCAAGTTACCCGACGAACGCGAGAAGGACGTCTTGATCGCCACCGGGGAGCAGGTGACGGTGGCGTTGTTGAGTTTGGCGCTCAAGGAAATCGGCCAGCCGGCGCGCTCGTATCTCGGCCACCAGGTACGCATTGAGACCGACAATGCCTACGGCAAAGCGTGTATTTTGAGCATCGACTCGACTAAAATCGTTGAAGCGCTCAAGACCGGCGAGGTGGTGGTGATCGCGGGCTTTCAGGGCGTCGATGAAAATGACAACATCACGACCCTTGGGCGCGGCGGCTCCGATACCAGCGCGGTGGCGTTGGCGGCGTTTCTCAATGCGGACGCGTGCGAGATTTATTCGGATGTCGAAGGCGTGTTCACAACCGACCCAAGAATCTGTCCAGACGCCAGAAAGCTTGCGAAGGTTTCCTATGACGAAATGATCGAGCTGGCGAGCACCGGCGCCAAGGTTTTGGAAATTCGTTCTGTAGAGTTTGCCAAAAAGTTCGCCGTGCCGGTGCATGTGCGTTCGACATTTACCGAACTTGAAGGGACTTGGTTAGTCGAGGAGGATGACAGCATGAGCGACGTGTTGGTTTCCGGCGTGGCCTGCGACAAAAACGAGGCGAAGATCACGCTGTTGCGCGTGCCCGACAGGCCGGGGTTAGCTGCTCAATTGTTCGGCCCCATCGCGGACGCCCACATCGTCGTCGACATGATCATTCAAAACGCCAGCGAAGATGGCACGACCGACATGACCTTCACGGTTCCCAAGGCCGACCATCAAAAAGCGCTGGCGATTGTGGAGAGGGCGTTACCGGCGGTGCATGCCAAGGGCATCAAGGTGGACACCGAAATCGCCAAGATTTCCGTCGTCGGCGTCGGCATGCGCACCCATGCCGGCGTGGCGGCGAAGATGTTTGAAGTGCTGGCGCGGGAGCAGATCAACATCCAGATGATTTCGACGTCGGAAATAAAAATTTCCGTGGTGATCGCCGCCCAGCACGCGGATCAGGCCGTGCGCGCGCTGCATGATGCGTTTATTCGCTAATGACCACGCTGATTTCAGCGTGAAACCATTAATGTCTCTCTCGGCGATGGTTGAAATCCCTCGCCTTCAGGCGAAGAGAAGGTCCGTTATACCGTTGAAAAGCTTGTCCCGTACAACGATACGGGACGGTATCTATCTTAAGGGGATGGGATGGACCCCCGGTTTTCACCGGGGTGACAATAAAGCCTGGATTCCCGCTTTCGCGGGAAAGACGGACGGGGCAGTCGACTTCCAGTCGATATTGTCCAAATCCCTCGGCGTCGAGCCGCGGGTTGTTTAAATGGGGTTTCCAAAGGGGGTGAGCATCCCCCTTTGCAATATTTAAATAAGCTGCGGGGTTGATGCCCCGCACGCGAAGCGAGCTTTGTTGATGGCCAATTAGAGGACTTTATGAAGGACGTTTTGCTTTACGA
>JAERMN010000655.1 GCA_016844625.1 Deltaproteobacteria bacterium | reverse complement strand
GACGCCAAGGCCGCAAAGGTTGGAATAAATAAACAGGATGGTTTCTAAAATTATCAATCCTTCGATTCTGAACTTAGCGTACTTTGCGCCTTGGCGGGAGTCAATTCTCCGTGTTCGAGTATTCCAGATCACCGGAAAATTTGCCCGCGCCGCGAAGAATTTCAACTATAGTAGTACGGAATACTTCGGCGGTATCGACAATAACATGGGCACAGGATCCGGCATCCCAAGTGATTCGCGCCCGCGCCAAAGGCATGCGCCGGCCCGCGCCTGGAGGACGCCAAGGAAGATTATCAAAGCCTGCCGACGTTGTACGATAAAAAGATTTATCCAAGCGTCGACGGCATCCGCAACCTAATCCGTCTGCTTGGCACGACCAATGAAAAGATTCGCCGTCTAAAAGCTGAGGAATGGGTGGGCGATAGCGTGCCTAAAAACTGGAGAAAGAAGGCCGGTTCTAACTGCCGCGTGGCTGATTACACTGGGGACTAGCGTGGAAGCTTATCGCTGCAGCGTGAAACGCAGTCCGAGTTCAGAGACTCTTGATTGATTGTCGCCCGTAATCGACGCATAGCGCTCGGGATTGGCATCGAGTAACAAAAGGCTGAGCAACATCAGGATGGTAAAACCCAGAGCTAGAAGTGGCTTTGCAGTGTCGTTCATAGAACACCTCCTAAAAACTTGCCCACATCAGCCTTATTGACGCTCGCTACCTCAAAACGTTAATGCCCCCAGCTCCCACCCAATCCTGCTGCTATATCCAATTGACGCTTATCAGCAAGGGTCATGCCCGGAGAGGAATACAGGGAGTTTAATGGTTTCTAGCGAAATATCGGAGCTATTTATGCCATCCCGCCACCATTGGCGCACTGAATTGTCCGCCATCGATCGTATTTGCACCACGAATGAACCGTGGCCCGAGGCCATGGAACGCCGTTTCAAGCTTGACCCGCATAAGCGAACTGCCCTATCTTACCGCAACCTGGATTAGCTTTTCTTTTACGACGTTTACACTGAGGTGAATTCATGTTCAGACAATCGAAAACCGCATCGTTGTTATTCGGCTTAAGCGTGCTCTGGCTCGCCGCGACTCTGAGCATGCCCTACCAAGCCCAAGCGCAGAGTCGGCCAAACCGGCCTTTGCGCGTCGCGTACTTGAGCACGTCGGCGACCATGGCCTCGGTATGGATGGCCAAGGAGATGGGTGGCTTCATCAAAGAAGGCTTGGACATCGAAGTTCTCACCATGGGCTCGAGCAGCCCCATCCCCGCATTACTCGCCAACGAAATCGACGTCGTACAAGTGTCGGCGGCGCCGGTCCTTACCGCCGCATTACGCGGCATCGACGTGACGTTCATCGCCGGACTGTTGAATACCATGATTTGGGATTTCTACGTGCGCCCGGAAATCAAAACCGTCGAGCAACTGAAAGGCAAAATAATTGGTACCGATCGTCCGGCAACGCCCGTGAACTATGGCACATTGGTCGCGCTCAAAAAACTTGGCCTCACTCCCAAGGACGTGCAGCTTCGTGCGCTCGGCAGCGGCCCGCAAATCGTCGCGGCATTTTATGCCGGACAGATCGCCGGCGGCGTCGGTTCACCGCCGGCAAGCTTTAAAATGGAGCGTGACGGGTTTCGTTCGATGGTCAGCTTAATAGGCGAGCCCTATCAAAACGTCGGCCTGGTCGTGCGCAAGGCGCGCATGGACGATCTCGCCCCTCGGCTGGTGCCGTTACTGCGCGCCGTCCGTGCCGGCATCGAGCGCTACTACTCCGACAAACCCTTCGCCATGAAGGTAATCGGCAAGTACACCAGGGAAACCGATCAAGAGGTGCTCGACCGCAGTTACGAGTTTTATAAAAGAGCCGGCTTTCGCCGCGAGTTGGTGACATCCGAACCTGGACTGCAAGGCATTTTGGATTTTCTATCCGAATCGATCCCCGAAGCCAAAAGCGCCAAGCCGGCGCAATTTTTTGACGATCGGTTCGTGCGCCAGGTTAATGCCGGAAAGTAGCTAGTTGGGTGCGGAGTAAAGAGTTTTTGATTAACAAATTCTCCGAACTCTGCGCCTCTGCGGTGAATTCTTTTTCACCGGAAACCCGCAATAACCCAAAATAAAGAGGAGATTCACCTATGAGTAACCCATCCGATATCGACGTGCTGGTGATCGGCGGCGGCACCGCGGCTTTCGAAGCTGCGGTGGCGGCCCGCCAAGCCGGCGCAGCCAAGGTATTAATGCTGGAAAAAGCGCCGGAGGATGAATTCGGCGGCAACGCGCGCTTTTCGCATACCGGCTTTCGCTTCGTCCATTCCGGCGCCAACGAGATGCGGCAATTCTTGCCGGATATCGACGAAGCCACTTTCAAAGCTTTGCACCCCGAACCCTACACCAGGGACAATTTCATTGACGATCTCCATCGAGTCACTCAAGGTCGCATCAACAAGGAACTGGCCGCCACCTTGGCGGACCACTCCAACAAAGCGCTGCACTGGATGCGCGAGGTCGGCATCAAATTCGATCTCGACGCGCAAAGTTACGCCGTCATCGACGGACGCTACTTCTTCGAGCCTGGCCGCGGCTTACAGAGCACCGGCGGCGGCAAGGGACAGCTGACCCAGTGGCGCGATATCGCGCTTCGCATGGGCATTGACATCCGTTACGATTCCAAAGTGACCGCGCTAAAAGGCAGCGAGCGGCAAATCGAAGTGGTCGGCGTCTGCGCTGCCGAAGGCGAATATGAAATAAGACCGAAGGCCGTGATTCTCTGCGCCGGCGGTTTTCAAGCCAGCGCCGAAATGCGTGCGCGCTATCTCGGTCCCAACGCCGATCTGATGAAAGTGCGCGGCAGCCGGCACGACACCGGCGAGGTCTTGCAAATGGCCCTGGCGCTCGGCGCCCGCTCCGCCGGCCATTGGAAAGGCGCTCACGCCAGTCCCATCGACGCCAATTTTCCCGATGTGGAAGTCAGCAACAACGCCAATCGTTATAGCTACATGTTCGGCATCACGGTGAACACGCTCGGCGCGCGCTTCTACGACGAAGGCGAAGCGGAACACTCCTATACCTACGCCAAAACCGGCTGGACCGTATTGGGCCAACCGGGTGGCGTCGCCTATCAAATTTTCGACCAGAAGGGGCTACCGCTGTTGATCCAAAATCGCTACGTCCATGCTGAACCGACCGAAGCCAACACGATTGCTGAGTTGGCCGGCAAGCTCGGCATCGACCCGACGGTGCTTCAGCATACCATCGAGGAATTCAATAACGCCGTGCAGGAAAATACGCCCTTCGACCCGACCAAACGCGATGGCCGCTGTACCGTCGGCATTCAGCCGAAGAAATCCAACTGGGCGGTCAAACTCGACAAGCCGCCCTATCGCGCCTATGCAGTCACCTGCGGCATAACGTTTACCTTCGGTGGCGTAGAGATCAACACCCATGGCCAAGTGCTCAACACCGCGGGCCGGCCGATCCGCGGGCTGTTCGCCTCCGGCGACATCATGGGACTGTTCTTTCACAACTATCCGTCGTGCAGCGGCCAGACGCGCAATTTAGTCTTCGGCATGATCGCCGGCGCAAGCGCGGCAGCCTCAGTCCGAGGCTTGTAGCCGCGCAGTGCCGCGTATTTGACTCATTGAACGAAGCGAAGCGCTTGAACGATTTGACCGTTTTGAACATACTTTCCTCTGGGTTTAATTTGAAAGAGTATTCACCACGAAGGACATGGTTCGACTCGGGGTATTAACCCCGCAGGCGACCAAAGGGGATGCTCGCCCCCTTTGGATTCCCCATTTGATGGTGCCCGCAGCAAGCTGCGGGGAATATTAGATTCACAAACTTCGTGTCCTTCGTGATCTTCGTGGTGAACAAGTTCGAGTTGATAGTGACGGGCTGTCCACACGGACGACTGAAGAACCTGAACTTACATTAGCGGAGCCACCATGCCCTACGATGCCGAACGCGGTTCAATCAGCATAGCCTTAGGCGGAGATGTTCTGCTCTCACGCGGCATGCAAGTTTATCGCGAGCCCGAGTTTCTACGCCTACGCGAGCTGCTGCGAGATGCCGATGTCTGTTTTGCCAATCTAGAAACCTCCGTGTTGCGCTATGGCGAAGGCATACCGGCGCTACGCACCGGCACCCATATGATAACGGAACCCGAACTGCTCGAAGATCTCAAATGGCTCGGTGTCTCGATGGTGAGTTGCGCCAACAGTCACTCGCTCAACTTTGGCGAAGAAGGGCTGCTGCTGCAAAACCGCTACCTGGACGAAGCGAAGATCGTTCATGCCGGCACCGGCGAGAATCTCCGCCAGGCCAGCAGTCCGGCCTATATAGAAACGGCTAATGGGCGCGTGGCGCTGATCGCCGCTACGGCGCATCTGCCGGCGCAGAGTAACCGCGCTGCGCACCAAAGAGTAGACTTCAAGGGAAAGCCGGGCGTGAATGCGCTTGGTTTTCGCGCCACCTTCGTGGTCGACAAAGAGTCATTCGCCGCGCTCCAACGCATCGCTCGCTCCCTCGGTTTCGACCAGGAACGCAACCGCAACATTCAGCGCGGCTTTCAGTCGGCCGCGGAGCTCGGCACCTTCGCCGAGACGGAATTGGATTTTCGTGGCGAGCATTATCGGTTGGGCGAAGCCTTCGATATCGTGACCAAGTGCAACCAGCGCGATGTCGAGGAAAACTTGCGGCAGATCCGCGAAGCGCGCCGCCAAGCCGACTTCGTGATCGTGAGCCTGCACAATCAAGACACCCTGGGCCGGAGTTGGCTCCATGCCGAACGGATAACCGAGATCGAGAGCCAGCCGAACTTTGTCGCCGATTTCGCCCACGCTTGTATCGACGCTGGCGCCGACCTATTGGCGATCCATGGCCCCCACCTGTTCATGGGCGTGGAAATTTACCGAGGCAAGCCGGTATTTTACAGCTTGGGAAATTTTTTCATGCAGAACGAAACCCTGCGCCAAGTGCCAGCCCATCACTACGAACGCTTCGGCTTGGATCCCTACGCCACGCCGGCGGATTTTTTCGATGCCCGCACCGCCGGCGACAAGGGCCATCCGGCAACCCGTGAATTTTGGCAATCGGCGCTAGCGTTTTGCCGGTTCGACAATCGCAAGTTAAGCGAGATCGAGCTATATCCGATCGAAATGGGTTTTGGCCGGCCGCGCTCCCAACGGGGCCGGCCCATGTTGGCGGACGCCCAAGAAAGCAAAGCGATCTTAGACCGCATTGCCCGGCTGTCAAAAGACTTGGGCACGCAGATCGAACAGCGTGATGG
>JAERMN010000205.1 GCA_016844625.1 Deltaproteobacteria bacterium | reverse complement strand
GGTACGGATCGAAAGTCACCTCCCCGGAAAATGCTCAAAGATATAGGCCGGCGAGTGAATCGCAGAAAACACCGTCCTTGTGGCGCGGTGCAAACTCTGCGTAGTTGACACTTGACCGCTCAGCGTCTGAAATGCGGTATAAAGGGGGCCAGGTTACTTTTTCTTTGAAAGGGCAACGGCGCGTATGTAGAAGCCCTTCGTGCCGCGCATACCACGTGGACACCAGGGCGGATACGCTTACCATGTCATTAACCGTGGCAATGGCCGCGCTGCGGTATTCCACAAGTTTCAAGACTACGAAGCTTTCACATCTCCACTAGGATCGCGATCGCTTACTTTGGAATGCAAAACATTAGCCCCGTTACGATCCGACTCAATGAATATGTCTGGGATGATGTTCCCTTGTATCTGGTTATCGTGGGGTCGTTGTTTGTCGGACTCTTCATGGCATGGATTCTCTATTTTGCCAGGTCGGTTTCCTCAACGCTGACTATCTATGGAAAAGATCGCGCGATGAAAAAAGCCAAACATACGGTAGCCGACCTGGAACAGCGGGTGCACGAACTGGAAGCGGAAAAGGCGCGACTTAAAACCACGCTCTCTTCTCCGTCTAAAATTCCGCACCATACGCTGTCGTAATAGCAAGCTGGCCTCGACGCTGATCGCTTTTTTCTAAGACTGCGACGGCCAGTTCGATAAGAACCGTGAAGCAGGGGCTTGCCTGTTTAGGAATGTTGGAGTGGGGCGCCTTCCAGAGATGCCTGGCACACGCTGGTCAACATTTATCGATCTGGCGGGCTGATATACCTCTGGAGTTCTTTGCCGATTCCATCGTCAACCCCAACGCCGTCATCGATCACGACGCTAAAGAGCGCGGCTATCTCGGCGACGGCGGCACATCGAATATGCCAGATTACGGCGACGCGCTAACGATGAAACAGTTGGCCGATTTGGCTAGTTATCTCGCCGGCCTGAAGAACGAGGGCGGACATACATTAACGAGTAAACGGTTCAGGTCGGTCACGTCCAAGCCGTTCGGGATTACCAGCTCGCGTACATAATTTCGGCGATTCGTCGTCGGGTCTCGACATCATCTTTGCCGAGCTGTTGAAGCCGACGCTGGCAAATGCGTTGGCAGAAAGCGACCGCCGCCTGGCAGACGATCATGTTTTTGCCGTTCATCGTCCGATGTCCCGTCAAACGGCCATGGCGCAGGAGTACGGTTTCTTGTGGGTGGTAAACTAAATCGTAGAAGCGCGTCTCTTGAGGAATCGACTGCGCTAGCCATTCAGAGCCGCGGTTGTTCGCTTCGATATCGGCTTGGGCATGAGCACGCCATTGCTGTTCGAAGGTTGCACTCAGTGCAACGGACAGAATCGGCGGGTTGGCCGGTGCCAGAGAGGAGTAGGGCTCCAGCATGGTCGCCATGCCGTTTGCGAGCTTGCGTATGCCACCTTGGCCTTTGGTCGTGCTGTTAACGATCAAGCCAACTTGCGGCGCCCAATTGGGAACTTCCATTTCATCTATCGCGATGGCCTGGCGGCCAAGCTTGGCAATTTCACTAGCGAGGGACTCGGCGCGGGCGCGGGTGCGGTTGGCGATGAGCAGTTTTCCGGTGCCGATGTGATCGCTGACGTGAAACGCCACTGCGCGCGCGGCACCGCCGGCGCCGAGCAAGAGGACATTCATGCCGTCGAGTGATTTTACGAATGGTTCCTTTTGTCCAGGAGACGGCAACAGCAGACTATCGATGAAGCCCTCGCCGTCGGTGTTGTAGCCGATCAGTTTGCCGTTGGCATCTTTGACGACCGTGTTCACTGCTTGGATTCTCTCAGCGCCTGGATCGAGCCCGTCCAAATAATCCATCACGCGCACTTTGTGCGGCACGGTGACGTTGATGCCCAGGAAACGCTCGGATTGCGACAACCTGCGAAGCAGTTCGCCAACCTTTGCGTCAGCGACATCGAATGGCAAGTAGATGGCATTCATTGCCAGCTGCTGAAAAGCGGCATTCCATAACGCCGGGCTTTTCGAGTATTGCGACGGACCGTCGCCAATCACGCCGGCGATGGCTTTATCGCCGATGGCGTTCCCGTCCAAGGAATTGATAATCAATGATTGAATCTGAGCAATATCTTTGGCTAGAGGCATAGTCGATCGTTTGCGTAATGTAGTCGCACGGAGCCGGAGTTTTGGCAACTAGAAACGCTAAGACCGAGCCGGTTAGGCGGATTTTTTGATGGCGAGCTTGTTATCGCTAAGCGCCAGGAAGGTTGGGTTACCGTCGATGACGGTCTCCATGGCGACATCGTGACCCCAGAGCTGATGCAGGTATTGCAAAGTTTTCTCGGCGTATTCCAACTGCAAGTCGCGGCCGTCGTGGTCATGTTTGAGCAAGAGCGTTCGGCTGTGCTTGAAGTCTGAGTCTACCACTTTGATGACCGGGATCGAGCCGGTGCCGACGTTTTGGATCAAGGTGTCTTTGATCTGGCGCCAGTTGTCTTCGTCGGCGACGCGGGTGACCACTTGCTCGTTGCCGCGCGTCTTGTATTCAAACAGATTGAGCTCGCGCATCAGCTCTTCGGTCAAGTAACGGCGCAAAAACGACGAGTCGCGCTCGACCTCGCGGACTTCAAAGAGTTTCTCTTTGCCGGCCTTTTTGCGCGGGCCGAACTCTTCTATTTCTTCTTTGCTCGGATGGTTCCAGCGCTTTTCAATGTCTTCCCAGACTTTCATGCCGACGTGATACGGGTTCAAACTGCCGGGCGAGGGGCGCAGCACTTGGGTGTGGCGCACGATGAATTCCAGATGCAGCGCTTGGGGCAGGTCCAAAGCTTCGAGAATGCGCTTGTGCCACAAGCTCGCCCAACCTTCGTTCATGATCTTGGTTTCGATCTGCGGCACGAAATACTGCGCTTGCTCGTGGACGATGGTCAAGAGATCTTTTTCCCACTCGGCGAGTTCGGGGTTGTGATCGCGCACGAAGATGAGCAAATCTTCGTCCGGAAAGAGCGGGACTGTTCTCAAATCGGGCTCGACCCGTTCACCTCGGCGATGGACCGAGCTAAATGGGTCGGCTCGCGGTTTGGCTTCGTCCAGTTTGAGCTGACGCTCCTCGCTTGGGCTTGGCTTTTTGATCGCGAGATTGCGCCGGCATTGCAATGACAATGCGTGCGCGGCGTCGAGAATCGCTTCGACTTTTTCTAGCCCTATGCTCGGGTCTTCGACATAGTGGCGCACGCGAGTCGCGTGGCTTTTGAAGGACTGCACGGTGTAGGCAGCGCCGGTTGGACGAAAGGTGAAATTATTCTTGAAAAAATCGTTGTGGCCGTAAACATGGGCGATGGTTAAGACCTGCAAAGCGAGGGTGTTGTCGCGCATCAGATAGGCGATCGCCGGATTGGCATTGATCACCATCTCATAGGGGAGACCGCTGATGCCGTAGTCGTAGAGGGTTTTGAGCTTCTCGAAGGTTTTCCCGTAGGACCAGTGCGGATAGTGCGCCGGCATGCCCGAGTAGACCATGTAAGACAACATGTCTTCATGGTCGCAAATCTCAAACTCCTGCGGATAGGGATCGAGTCCAAAACGCTCGGCGAGGTTGAGGATGCGCTCGTTCCAGCGTTCTAAGTCTTCGACGGTGTAGCTGGCTGCCATGAGATTCGGGTTAGGCGGCGTCCTCGCGGGCGCGGTCTTTGCTCAGAAAGGTCTTAAACGAAGTCCAAATGTCTTCTTTTTTTTGAATCTGCACGGTTTGGAAATTGGCCTCCTGGATCTGCGAGAAAAACTGAATCATGCTGCTGCCGTAGTAGCCTGAGCCGAGCGGCTTGATCTCGCCGTAACCAAAAAGATTGGCGATCTTGGCTAACTCCTGCGCCGCTTTGAGCGCGGCTGGGTTGTCCGAGTCGAAATTGTCGCCATCGGAACAATGAAAAGCATAAACATTCCAGAGCGCCGGATGGTAACGTTGCTCGATGATCTCCAGCGCCTTGTTGTAGCCCGATGAGATAAACGTGCCGCCGGATTCGCCCTTGTGAAAGAACTCCTCTTCGGTGACTTCGAAGGCTTCGGTGTGGTGCGCGATGAAAATGATCTCGACGTTTCGATAACGCGTGCTGATGAATTGATAGAGCAGGAAAAAGAAGCTCCGGGCTAAGTATTTCTTCACCCGATCCATCGAACCGGAAGTATCCATGATGCAGAGCACGACGGCGTTCGATTCATTGCGGATATCGGTAACCGTGTGATGGTAACGCAGATCGTCTTTATGAAACGGAAAGCGCCCGGACGGAACCATCGCATGGCGCTTTAACGTCGCCTTCTTGCGTTTGATGCGCGAGCGCGCCGTGCGTTTCTTGTCGAGACGGGCGCGGATGCCTTTGCGGCGAAAGCCCTTTTGCCGAAACAACCGCTCTACTTCGATCTGGCGCAAGCGCTTGCGTTCGAGATCGGGCAGCTCCAGATCTTCAAACATCAAGTCGATCAGCTCGTCCAGGCTGACATCGGTTTCGTAATAATCGATGCCCGGTTTATCGCCGGCTTGCTGGCTGCCTTTGCCGTCCTTGCCCTGGCCGATGACGTCGCCGGGTTTGGGCTCGCCATCGCCGCCCTGACCGACGCCGGGGGAGTTATCGCCGTAGACGAAGCGATACTCTTTGATGCCACGAATCGGCACTTTAATGATCCGATTCTTGTCTTTGCCGATGATCGATTCCTCGGCGATGATGTCGGCGATGTTGTCGCGAATCGCTTCGCGAATTTTTTGCTTGTGGCGCAATCGGTCGCTGGCGGTGCGATCGCTGCGCTGACCTGAGGAGGAATTATAAGGGCGAAAAATCGTTGCCATCGTTTGCCTAGCGCGAAGTCATTCTTGGCGATATTTCCCTTTGAATGCTAATCCTTCCACAAATTATTCGCCGCGTACTTAAGCACGACGTCAACACAACTTTGGCAGTAGCCGTAATCGATCAGGCTTTTCACCATGGTGTTGTATTTTTCCGATTGATCTTCATCGCGCATGCGCGCCTTGGTGATCACCCGGCTTAGATCGCGCACGGAAGTGACGAGTTTTTTCTCGATCGCTTCCTTGAGCGGCTCATAGCTCCGGTAGTCGATCTTCTCGCCGCGCCGGTTGGCTGCCCACAGGTAAGCGATCACTTCCTGGCGAAAACCGTCGGCGGCCGAGCCGATGATGGCGATCTGCTCTTCGATCGATTTCATGAAGCTTTCATCGGGCGCCAGCTCTTCCTTGGTATTGCGGTCATTGACCTTGCTCTTGTTGATATAGGCTTCGGCGTGGTCAAGATAATTCTGAAATAGTCCCTCGGCTTGCTCCTGATAAGAATAAACGAAGGCGCGCGTAATCTCTTTTTCCAAGAGTTCCAAATATTCTTTATGGAGCGTGTCCTGGAGACATTCCAAGTATTGCTTGCGGGTATCGTCCGGCATATCCGCTTCTTTCACCATGTTGATCAGCGCCTCGCGCACGTTGATCGGGTTGATGCAGTTGCCCTTCATGTTGTCCGACAGCGCGTTGTCCAAGGCCTTCATAATAAAGCGTGTCGAGATACCCGACATGCCTTCCCGTTTAACGCTTTCGCGAAGCTCCTGGACGTCGACTTTCTTGGTCCGGCCTTTCTCGACCACTTCCTCGCCGTTATAGAGCTTGAGCTTGGTCATGAGGTCGCATTTGTTGGTCGGCTCCAGGCGCGACAGGATCGCGAACATCGAGGCGACTTCCAAGGTGTGCGGCGCGACATGGGCGCGGAAGTCCGAATTGCGGATTATCTTCTGATAGATTTTCACTTCTTCGGACAGGCGCAGATTGTACGGCACGCGAACTGCGACGATGCGGTCAAGGATCGCTTCGTTGGTATGATCGGCTTTAAATTTCTGCCATTCGGCCTCGTTAGAATGGGCGACGATCACCGTGTCGACGTAGACCAAGCCGTGGCGGCCCGGCGCCGGCACGACTTTTTCCTGGGTCGCGGTGATCATGCAGTGGAGATACTCGATCTCGTTCTTGAATACTTCGATAAACTCGACCACGCCGCGGTTGCCGACGTTTAACGCGCCGTTGAGCTCCAACACTCGCGGGTCGCCTTCCGAATAGAGATCCAGCTTCGAAATATCTTCGCTGCCGATCAGCACCGAGGTGTC
>JAERMN010000204.1 GCA_016844625.1 Deltaproteobacteria bacterium | reverse complement strand
GCTGTTGGTGCCAGTGCAGCGCGCTGCAGAGCAGTGCCCCTGGCTTGCGGCGATGGTCGATTCCGGCGAGGTCTTTCACCCGCTGCGCTGGACACCCGCGGAGGCTTTTCAACTGCTGAAGGATCTACCGCTCCTCGAAGCGGCTGGTGTGATCGTTCGCGTGCCAAGCGCTTGGCGAGCGAATCGTCCATCGCGGCCTCAAGTGACTGCGACCGTGGGAGGCAAGCCGCCGTCGGGAATCGGCACGGACGCGCTGCTGGACTTCCGGATGGAAGTCACGCTCGATGGCGAGCGCTTGAGCGAAACCGAGATAGCGAAGCTGCTCGCAGACTCCAATGGCCTTCATCTCGTTCGCGGCCGCTGGGTCGAAGTGGATCGAGAGAAGCTCGCCAAAATGCTGGACCAGTTTCGGGCCGTTGAAAAAGCGGCGGCTGAGACCGGAGTGACCTTCGCCGACGCGATGCGCATGCTCGCGGGCGCGAACGTCTCTGACGGCGGTCTCACGGATACGGCAGCGCTCGACTGGTCGCGCATTGTCGCTGGTCCGTGGTTTGCCAAAACTCTGGAAGAGCTCCGCCGTCCGCAAGCACTCGCGCGCTTAGAACCCGGGGATGAGCTGAAAACGACGCTGCGTCCGTATCAGCAGGCCGGCCTTCGCTGGCTCCACCTCCTGTCCATGCTCGGTCTCGGCGCCTGCCTGGCCGACGATATGGGACTGGGCAAGACGATGCAGGTTCTGGCGCTGATGCTCGTGCTGCGGCGCGACGGCGCCGGTCCAAGGCGGCCGAGTCTTCTCGTCGCGCCCGCGTCATTACTGGCAAACTGGGCATCGGAAATCGAACGATTCGCGCCAAGTCTGAAGGCGATCGTCGCGCATCCATCGGCGCTGCCAGCCGCCGAATTGCGCAGTCTCGATGCCAACCGCCTCGCCGGCGTCGATCTGGTCATCACGAGCTACGGAACGCTCCTGCGCGTTCCCGAACTTTTGAAAATCCAATGGCGGCTGTCCGTGCTGGACGAAGCGCAGGCCATCAAAAACCCCGGCGCCCGCCAGACACGGGCCGCCAAGCAGATCAATGCTCAAGCGCGGATCGCGCTAACCGGCACGCCGGTGGAAAACCGGCTCGGAGATCTTTGGTCCATCTTCGACTTCATCAATCCGGGCCTGCTCGGATCGAGCAAGGAATTCACAACATTCACCAAACGCCTCGCCGAAAGGCCGCATAATCCTTACGCGCCCCTGCGCGAGTTGGTGCGCCCATACATCCTGAGGCGATTGAAGACGGACAAAAGCGTCATCGCGGATTTGCCGGATAAGACCGAGGTGAAGGCGTTCTGCCAACTGACACGCAAGCAGGCCGCGCTGTATCAGGAAGCGGTGACGGAATTATCTGAACGACTCGAGAAGACGGCCGGCATCGAGCGTCGTGGCATGATCCTCGCCTTCCTGATGCGTTTCAAACAAATCTGCAATCACCCCTCGCAGTGGCTCGGCGACGGCGCCTGGGCCGAAGGGGACAGCGGCAAGCTCGCGCGTCTGCGCGAGATCGTCGACGTTATTGCCGCGAGGCAGGAAAAGGTTTTGGTCTTTACGCAATTCCGCGAAGTCACTGCGCCGCTTGCGGCGTTTCTGGGCTCGGTGTTCGGACGTGCCGGACTTGTGCTGCACGGCGAAACCGACGTGAAGAAGCGCCAGTCTCTTGTGCGGCAGTTTCAGGAAGACGAAGCCGTGCCGTTCTTCGTGCTGTCGCTCAAGGCGGGCGGAACCGGGCTCAATTTGACTGCGGCAGCGCACGTCGTTCATTTCGATCGTTGGTGGAATCCGGCGGTCGAAAACCAAGCGACGGATCGCGCCTTCCGCATCGGGCAGACCAAGAACGTGCTCGTCCAGAAGTTCTTGTGCCGCGGCACCGTGGAGGAGAAAATCGACGCGCTCATTGACTCGAAACGACAGCTTTCGCAGGACCTGATCGAGGGCGGCGCCGATCTGCTGCTGACCGAGATGAAGGATGACGAACTACTGAAGCTCGTCGCGCTGGACATTCACGCCGCCGCACTGGAGTGACGCATGCGCAGATACGAAAGTTATTATGGTTGGAAACCCTACGTGCCGGTCGCCGAACGAAGGCGTCAGGCGGCGCGCGAAGCTGCCAGACTGGCGAAGAAAGGCCAGACGATTTCTCCGGTCGTGATCAAGGGCTTGAAGATCGCGATTACGTTCTGGGGCAAAGCGTGGTGCGACAATCTCGAACGCTACAGCGACTACTCCAACCGGCTCCCGCGCGGCCGCACGTACGTTCGCAATGGCTCCGTGGTCGATCTGCAGATCTCGCCCGGCGCAGTGACTGCGCTGGTTAGCGGCTCTAGTCTCTATCGCGTTGAAGTGAAGGTGACCGCTGTTCCGAAGACTCACTGGAACGCGGTCTGCACGGACTGCGCGGGTGCGATCGATTCTGTAGTCGAACTGCTGGAAGGGCGGTTCTCCAAAGCAGTCATGACACGACTTTGCCAGGAGAAGACCGGACTGTTTCCGCGGCCGGCGGAGATCAAGTTCAAATGCAGTTGCCCGGACTGGGCGTCGATGTGCAAACACGTCGCCGCGGTGCTCTACGGGATCGGCGCACGACTTGACGAAAGGCCCGAACTTTTATTCGCGCTGCGAAACGTGGACCAGCAGGACCTTATCGCTAGTGCCGGCAAAGGCATGGCGAAGAAGAGGAAAGGACCGGCCGCCGCAAAAGTTCTCGAGAGCCGCGACCTGTCCGAGATCTTCGGCATCGACATCGCTGAATCACCGGCCAAGCCAGGGCGCAGGCGCCGAAATACCCCCACGTAAGGCTTTGATCCACCTCCGACAGAGAGTAATTTTACTCATTTTTTTATTGGATAACCGATGCCGCGTAAGAGTATGAACGTCAATGGTCGGTGAAAGAAATATGCACAACGTGGTTGCCTTGCTCGAAGCCGTGCATACCCGACACTTCGAGAGCGGTCAGTCTTTGCTTTTGCGTCGTGGTCAGATCGGCACTGTCGTGATGACCTTCCAGGATGGCGCGCGCGAAGTAGAGTTCGCCGATGGCGATGGTCGCGGGTTTGCCCTCTTGCCGCTGCGGCCCGACCCATTGATGTTTCTCTACGACGCCCCTGATTTCGCAGCCGCGTAACCGCGCGGGCGACTCTCGTACACTAGCAGGAAGAAAATGGCTCGCCTAAAGCCGAACACGATTCGCCTGCTTGGACGACTTCACGCATGGTTATGGAAGCTATGCGGTGGAAAACTAGACAATGCGTTCGGAAAGTTGCCGTTCATGATGCTCACCACGACGGGTCGGAAGACAGGGCAGCGCAGAACAACACCGGTTCTTTATCTCCAAGATGAAACAGGCCTCATTGTTGTCGCCTCGTTCGGGGGCAATGACATGCATCCGGCATGGTATCTCAATCTTGAGCAATGTCCCGAAGCCGAAGTCATCGTAAAGGGTGAGCACCGAAGGGTTCTGGCACGTAAGCTCTCGCCGGAGGAGAAAAAGGTTATCTGGCCTCGGTTGGTGCAGTTATACCCTCAGTTCGAAATCTATCAACAACGAACGCGTCGAGAGATTCCGTTGATGAGGCTAATGTAATTGGTGATTAGGGCCTGGCACTAATCGCTCGCCCGATCGCTAAAGCATCGGCGATCATTTTTGAACGTCAAGACTGTTGACAACGCTCTGCACGCCGCGCACTTCCCAGGCTAGCTTGATTGCTTGTTGGCGCGCATCCAAAGACGTCACCATTCCACTCAGGTAGATTGTCCCGCCGTTAGACACCACCTTGACGCCGGTCAAATCCACTTTCTTATCCGCGAGAAGTCTATCTCGCACGGACTTCGACAGCGCCTGGTCTTGCGGAGTTTCCACAGTTGGAATCTCCACAGTAGTGTCGCCGTTCATCGTTTGGCAGCCAAACGCAAACGGCAGAGTTGACAATGCGGCGGTGAGCACAAATTGCGGGGTGATCTTCATCAATTGCTCCTTCTGACCAACTGCTCAATTGGAACGCATCAAGGTTTGCCCGAGCGCCTCACATCGCGTAATACGCGGCGCAGTTGTCCCACAAAATATTTCGCTTGTCGGTTTCGCTTAACGGCAGCTTGAGAAAATGATTGACCGCCTCGGGATAGCGCGAGTCGACGTGAGGGTAGTCGGTGGAGAATACCAGCTGCGCGTTGCCGACCTGTTGGATGACGTTGGTAGCGATCATTTCGTCGGGCTCGATGGACACGACGCAGTGTTTTTTGAAATACTCGCTGGGCTTGAGCTTGACATCGGCTGCCCAGACGTCGCCGTCGAGTTCCCAGGCTTCATCGAGGCGCCAGAGCAGCCAGGGCAGCCAGCTGCAGTTGGCTTCCAAAAACGCCACGCGCATTTTTGGATGGCGCGCCAAGACGCCGCCGGCGCAGAAGCAGCCGAGCGCGAGCATTTGTTCGAACGGCTGAGCATAAACGCGGCGCAGCATGAAGTTGGGCTCCAAGCGCTCACCGACCTGATTTCTTCCCGTGCCGGTGGATTCATGAAAGCCCAAGGACAAATTTAACGCTTCCAACGCGTCCCACAACGGCTCGTAGTAAGCGCTTTGCCACTGATGATCGACCAGCGGATTGGCACGCAGAAATATCGCGCGAAAGCCGAGCTGCTCGGCGCAGCGGCGCGCTTCGTTCACGGCATCTTCCATGCTGTAGGGCGAGATCATGCCGGCGCCGATTAAACGATTCGGGTCTTTTTGGCAAAAGTCGTACATCCAGTCGTTGTAAGCGCGCGCCATCGCCGCGGCGAACGGAGGGTCCAAGCGGTCGTCGACCAACGCTCGTAGGCCGCGGGTCGGGTAGAGCACGGCGACGTCGATGCCTTCGATATCCATCGCTTCGAGCTGGACCTCGGACGTCCAGCCGCGCGCCGCATCATTGCCTAAGATTCTCTGTTTCTCGTCGAAGTTATGGCCGCGGGCAGTCTCGTTTTGCGGTGTGGTCGTGCGCGACCATTCCTTGCCATCGGGATGGACCAGGCGCAAATCGCGCACGTTGTGGCTGGTCATGCCGCGCGGCGCGCGATCGCGAAACTTCTTGTCGATATATTTCTCCCACAAGTCGGGCGGCTCCATGATATGCATGTCACTATCTAAAATCTTAAATCCGTTCTTTGCCATGGTTAACCTCGCTTGTGATTGAGGCTTATTCTGGGTTTAGTGTGGAAAGATTTTCACCACGAAGGACACGAAGAGCACGAAGGAAAGAAAATTTAATCGCAAAGAGCGCAAAGGATTTAGGTTACAGATTCGGGACAAAAGCGCTATGTGACCCTTACCAATGCTGCGAAGGCGACAAAGTCTTGTTTCTCATATATCCGAACCCTTCGTGTGCTTCGTGACCTTCGTGGTGAATGAACTCAACACCAGGTGCCAGGTTATCAACACAATAGCCTGAAGGGCCTGGTTGATCTGTAGTATGCGCTCCGCCGACTGTCAATCCAGCGTACTGAAAATCGCTGCTCACTTCTTTTGCTCCATCGCCTGTTTGACGATTTCGTCCACCGGCTTCAGCTCCATCCACTCTGGGTTCCACATGATGATGTATTTGGTTCCTTCGCGCCGGCGCATCATGGGATGAACGTCGGTTTTGGGAATGTCGATTCTCAGCGAATCGTTTCTACCGGCGGCTTCGGGATCTCTTTGCACCGCCGTTTGACCTTCGCGGGAGAGCATCCAGTTGAGTAAGACTTTGGCGCCATTCGGATGAGCCGGTTTATCCAGCAACGCGTAGGCGCCGCCGACCGGATCTAAACCAACGCCCTCCTTCCAACCTGTCGTGTCGAGCACTTGCACGGATAGACCCTGTTGCTTCGCGGTCAAAGTGTCGTCGGACTGACTGAAGAGAAATATCGCATAGCGTTTTTGCGCCAGCCAATCGGTTGCCTGGCGATAATCGCGCGAATACGTCAGATCCATTTCGCTGAGCAGGCGGCGAAGATAATTCGGACCGAGAGCGGAATTGTAATAGAGAAAGCGCGAGCCATTGCGGCCCTCACCTGTTCTTGGATCGGTGGCGACGATCTTACCTTTCCATTTCGGATGGAGCAGGTCCCAATAGGATTTAAACTCCGCCGGATTGACCAGCTCGCTGTTGTA
>JAERMN010000010.1 GCA_016844625.1 Deltaproteobacteria bacterium | reverse complement strand
ATTGGCGCGCCCGGACGGATTCGAACCGCCAACCCTCAGATTCGAAGTCTGATGCTCTGTCCAGTTGAGCTACGGGCGCGCGCGGCTATTGAAAATAGACTATTCCCAAACCTTTTTCAAAAAAGAAGCGATGCAACGGCGTGGGAATCTGTCGATCGGTGATGAACAGCGAGCGTTTCGGAAGATGAAACCCCCAGGCCTTTATCGTTAAGCGATCCTCAGCGACGCCACTGGCAGCGGGAAAGCCGTGTTCCCGATAGGCCGCTTGATCGCCCAACAAGTTGAGCAATCGAGTGATGATTTCACGCGATGATAGCGCGCCAATATCCAGTTCCACGCTGCGTACGCCGTCTTTGTCCAGTAAAGCTTTTTTGATATCCGGGTCCGCACGCTGAAAAAATAACGCCGTGCGCTTGCCGCCAAGCTCAAACATTCGATCGGTGCGCGTGTCGATCCGTAAGCCGCTGTGGAGTTCGACGGACAAAGTCTCAGCGACACCGAAGGGCACGCCGACGGACAACAACAATGCATCGACGATATCTTTTTTGTCGCGCGGCCAGACTTTAGTGGGTGCGAAAGTCTCCAGTGTCAAACTTCGCGTTTCGTTAGGTCGAGGCATGGCTGACGACGTCAACAACACGTCTTTGAAATGAAGGCCATTCTTCACTAATTGTGCTTTCAGATACTCGGGAATCTCGTTGGCATCGTCGGTGAGATTGATGACGAACACCTGCTGGCGCTTGTTGCTTTCTTCCGGCGCCAGCGCGATCCAGTTCCCCTTGGCTTCATAAGCGACGCCATCTTCTTGAATCACCACTGGCCGGTCCTTCGGTAAGGCCTGATAGCCCAAACCAGAAAGCAGTTGACTAACCGTCTCTTGGATCGAAACCCCGTTGGCCAACGTCACGATCAGCGCGCCGATACTTGGCTCGCCTAATTTGCTCCGCAGCGAGGCAGGGATGTTCCCCTCAGGATCGATGATCACCCGTTGCCCGAGCGTTGGATTGTAAACCACCGGATATTTTTTCTTGTCGAACCGCACTGCACCTTCTTTGAGCGCGATCACTTCTTCGCCGCTTTGTTGCAGCTGACTGCCCATGGCTTCGGCAATTTTGCCGAGCAGCGGCACATTTTCTCTCGCCGGCGCCGTGAGCACTTGGCGTCGATCGCTTCTCACCTCTGTCGTGACAGGCGGCATGGCCTTGGTCTCGGCGAACGACTTCACTTCCGGCGCCGTGAGCGCTTGGCGTCGATCGATCCGTTCAGTTGGTTCGGCAGGCATGGGCTGGGGCTCCATGCCTGCTTTGAATTGCGACGCTGCTTGGGATTCAGGCAAGGGTTTTGGCTGGGCAGCGGCCTGAGGCTCGGCAACCGGCTTCGGCACAGCTGCCGCAATCGTCGGCGTCTCATAGCTCCGACCAGCCACGGGCAAGCGGATCGTTTCCCCTTCTAAGAGCGCATCCCAACTCTTGCGCTCTGGATTAAGATCCTTCACCAGCGCAAAATACTGCGCCACCTTGCGCTCGTCGGTGAGTTTCAGTTGTGCACGCAGAATTTGGTAAAGATTATCGCCGGCCTTGACCCGATAATCGTCGGTAATCCCTTTGTCCCGCTGAACTCGATCTGCCGGGGCGCTCTCCGGCATGCCTTTGACTAATTGTTCGGCGCGCAATGGTATAAAAACTTTGTCGCCCACGCGCAGCACGTCGAGATTCTTTATCTGCGGGTTTAAACCGCGAATGATGACGATGTAGCTAGAAAACTGTTTTCCCGAGACGCCCTTCTCTTCGACGAGAATTCGCCACAAAGAGTCGCCCGGGCCGATCTGGCGATCCTCGCCTGCCACTTCTTTGCCTTGGAACTGTCTGCTGTTGACCGATTTGCGCAAGCTTATTTCGGGTCGACTCGGCGCGCTTTCCTGGGCAACGGCGAGTGAATTCGCATTCGACGCCAGCGACCCCGCAGCGATCGCCAGAAGGCGAAACCAGCCGCGTGTCATTTTACCTTCCATACGGCCCCTCCCGGCGTATCTTCGATGATGGCGCCGCTAGCCGCCAGATCATTACGAATTCGATCGGCCTCGCCCCAGTTCTTTGCCTGACGTGCCAGCTCGCGCTCGGCGATACGCTTTTCGATCTGTTCGCGCGTCAGCATCGATTTGCTGAGCCAGCGTTCTTTCTTGCGCTCGAAATAGCCATTGTGCAACAGACCGAGCGTATCGCACATGGAGCGCACGCCCGCCGCGCGCGGCTCAAGACCGTTGTGCTTTTTCTCGTCGAGCAGGCGATTGAGCGCCCGCACCTCATCGAAGATCAGCGCCAACGCCCGCGGCGTGTTAAAGTCGTCATCCATTTCCTGGCGAAACGCGTCGATCATGGATGGTTCCGGCGGCGCGCTAGATTTCACCGCGCCGCCGACGCGGCTAATGCGATCAAGGGTTTCGTAGATTCGATCCGTCGCTTTGCTCGCTTCTTCAAGCCCGTCTTTTGAGAAATCCATTGGGCTGCGATAATGGCTCGACAAAAAATAATGGCGCAATGCCGTCGCATCAAAGCTTTCGAGGATCTCCCGAATGGTGAAAAAGTTGCCGAGCGACTTCGACATCTTTTCTTGATTGATATTGAGAAAGCCATTGTGAATCCAGTAGCGCGCCAACGGCTGGCCGCTGGCGCCTTCGGACTGGGCGATCTCATTTTCATGGTGCGGAAAAATCAGATCGCGCCCACCGCCGTGAATATCAAAAGGCTGGCCCAAGTATTTGGTGCTCATCGCCGAACATTCGATATGCCAACCCGGCCGGCCGGGGCCCCACGGACTTTCCCAAGTCGGCTCGCCGGGCTTGCTCGACTTCCACAAAGCGAAGTCGAGCGGCGAGCGCTTGCGCTCGTCGACTTCGACTCGGGCGCCGGCTTCGAGTTCGTCGATTTTTTTGCCCGACAGCTTACCGTAAGACGCAAACCCGCCGACCGCATAATAAACATCGCCGTCGACACTATAAGCAAGCCCTTTGGCCTCGAGTTGGCGAATGATCGCGATTATTTCCGTTATATGTTGAGTGGCGCGCGGCTCGACGGTCGGCGCTAACAACTCCAGCGCCGCGCCATCGCGGTTAAACTCGGTGATATAGCGATCGGTGATCGCCGCGCAGCTCACGCCTTCGTCGTTAGCGCGTTTGATGATCTTGTCATCGACGTCGGTAAAGTTCCGCGCATAGGTGACATCGTAGCCGGAAAAACGGAGATAACGGAAAATCACATCGAAGGTCAGCAAAAAACGGCAGTGACCGAGATGCGCCGAGTCATACACGGTGACGCCGCAGACGTACATGCGCACCTTTCCCGGCGTCAGCGGCGAAAATATTTCTTTCTCATCGCTCAATGTATTAAAAATTCTGAGCGCCATATGGGTGCAGGGCCAATCTTACGGATCGAGAGCGTTTTTGCAAGTGAATTTCGCACTCTGACTTGATTCACAAGGGGAAAAAGCATAGACCAAAGTCCTATGAATTTTGCCAAGCCTTACGAAGACTTAAGAGAATTTATCGGCGCTCTCGACGGGCAAGAAAAACTCTATCGCATCACTAAGGAAATCAACAAAGACAGCGAGCTCCAGCCGCTCGTTCGTTGGCAGTATCGCGGCGGTATCGCCGAGGAAGCTCGGCGCGGGTTTTTGTTCGATAATGTCGTCGACGGCAAAAATCATAAGTACAACTGCCGCGTCCTCGTCGGCGGTCTCGCCGGCTCTTCGACAATTTACTCCTTAGGGCTCAAGTGTCAGCCGGAAGAAGTCCCCGATCGCTGGATTTACGCGCTCGATCATTTGATTCCACCGGTGCTGGTCGACGGCGGTCCGGCGCAAGAAGAAGTTCACATGGGCGCCGAACTGCTCGCTCATGGCGGGATTAACGAGTTTGCCATTCCGATTTCTACGCCGGGTTTCGATAACGGTCCCTACATCACCGCCGGTCATTGGATCACCAAAGATCCGGAGACCGGCCAGCGCAACGTCGGCAACTACCGCGGCCTGATCAAAGGCCCGGACCGCAGCGGCCTGATGACCGGCACACCGCAAGATTTGTCCAATCAATGGGAAAAATGCCGGCGCATGGGCAAACCGTTGGAAGTCGCCATCGTCATCGGCACCATTCCGGTAGTTTCCTACGCCGCCACGCAGAAAGTCCCGCCCGATGTCGACGAGCTCGCTTTGGCCGGCGGCCTGCAAGGCGCGCCGGTGAAGCTGATCAAGTGCAAGACCGTCGACCTCGAAGTGCCGGCAACGTCTGAGATCGTCCTCGAAGGCATCATTCCGACCCAATATATGGAAGAAGAAGGCCCCTACGGCGAGTCCATGGGTTACATTGACCCGCGAACTTTGAGCCTGATGTTTGAATTGAAATGCGTCACGCACCGAAAAAATCCTATCTGGGTTTCGATCATCAGCCAAGTGACGCCGAGCGAAAGCTCCAAGATCAAAGCGATGGGCATGGCAACTTTGATCAAGCGTTTTTTGATCAAGAAGGGCTTCGACAGCGTGCACGATGTTCACCTCATCGAGCCGCTGGTCAATCTTCGGCCCTATGTCGCGGTCAGTCTCAAGAAACGCAACGATCAAGAACCGTGGGAGGTGATGCAAGGCATTCTCGATTACGGCGACCGGGTCGGCAAGATGATCGTCGCGTGTGACGAGGACATCAATATCAAAGACCCCGTCGCCGTCATCTGGGCGATTACCCATCGTTCGCAGCCGCATAAAGATTTCAAAATTATTCCTGACCGCCCGTTCGGCGCGACGCCCATCGGCATGGTGGCAACCCATCCGTCGAGCCGTTATGACAACTGCGAGTCGTCAGTGTTAATTGACGCGACGCGCAAAGCCGACTTTCCGCCGCTCTCGTTGCCCAAAAAAGAGTTCATGGTGCGGGCTAAAGAACTATGGGAAGAGCTGGGCTTGCCGAATCTTGAACCACAGGAACCCTGGCATGGCTACCTAATGGGCTATTGGCCGGACGATTTAGCGGCGGAAGCCGATCTCGCCGCCAAAAGCGAGCATGACAAAGTCTGGGAGCGATTGCGCCAAACCCGCGTCGAGGTTGGCGAAGGCGATACCATGAAGACCATGCGCGCCCGCTGGGGCAAAACCCACTCGGGAAGATCGGTGTAATGCACGAATCGATGCTAACGTAAGAGCGCTTGGTGAATTGGTAATTCATTAACCGGCTGAGGAATAGGCCCGAGGGCGCGGCGCGTAGTTTTGGCTATTCTTGTGCGTCGCTTGTGTGCGAACGACCGGCGCGATCGCGTATCACAAACACGGCTGGCCACGAAGCCATCGGATGCAACGAAACGATTGATTCCCTTATTAGCAGAGAGGATCGAATCATGATGGTCTGTCCATACAATGATGCCAATCTTCTCTTGATCCTTCAGACCGACCACTCGCGCATTGCTGGAATGCTTGCCGCGCATTGGGGTAATGAGCAGTTCGCCAAACTTCGACCCTACACTTCGATGGTGCTGGCAGCCCAGGAGCATGATAGCGGCTGGTGGGACTGGGAAATCAAACCATTCGTCAACGAGCAGGGTTACCCGTCTGACTACATCGGAAGCATCAAACACCTGGGGCAAGGGGTTTGGTTGGATCTTTATCGCCGCGCCATCGAACGTGTGGCGGCGCGCGATCTCTACGCTGCCTATTACGTTTCGATGCACGGCGAAGCGCTTTTAACTCAAGGAATGGGCTTGCTTCCGAGCATGCCCGATTACCGGAATGATCCCGCCGTCCAAAATTTTATCGCTGAGCAAAAGGCGCGGCGTGCCGAATGGTTGCCAGAACTCCGGGGAAACGAGGCATTTAAGAATGTTAGCGACGACGAACATCTTTGGACGAACTTTAATATGATGGAAGTCTTCGATCAATTCGCCCAGTTCGTTTGCAACCGTTATCCATTCAACAGCGGGGCACGAAAAAATGGGCCGTCAAACACTTTGAGTAATCTGCCTGTCCCGGTGGCGCCTGGAAAACCAGATGTAACGCTCACGATCGATGTGCAAACTGAAACGCAAGCCGTCGTGCGGCCGTTCCCGTTTAATGTGAGCCCGCTGCGGTTATCTTTCGAAGGACGGCTCGTGCCCAATCGCGCGTTCACCGAACCAGAGGATTTCTTACAAAAGTTTTACGGCGGGGAAAGAATTGCGATCAATTATGACTTAATTGAGCCATGAACCATGAAGACGCGCGGGCCTTAGAACGAATTTTCGCGAAGATTCCAATCGGTAGACTTGAGTTCAGGGCAGAGAACAATACCAGATTTGCGTGTGAAAAATGACTAACCATCGCAGGCATTCACCAGGAAAGGAGCAGGTTGGTGCCAACGACGAAAGCAATCATTGACGCCGACGCCCATGTGTTTGAGCCCGATGACATCTGGTTGCGCTACTTGGCTGCGCCACTCGGCGATATCGTCGCGCGGACTCCCGGACTCGAAAACGGTAACAGTACTGGCAACGACGGTCCGCCGAGTCGATTTCCCTTAGGGTTCGTCACTTCAACCGGCCGTCAGGATCTCCTTCAACTGGCCGCCGACGCGGGCGCGCGGCTCAAAGTCATGGACAGTGAAGGTATCGACAAGGTCGCACTCTTTCCCACCCACGCGCTTCGTCTCGGCGGCGTGCGCCACCCCGAGCATGCGCCGGCGCTGTTTCGCGCCTACAACGATTGGCTCGCGGACCACTGCGCGATGAACAAAGATCGGCTACTCGGAGTAGCCATGATCCCGCTGCAGGAGCCAAAGTTGGCCGTGCAAGAGGCCACGCGTGCGGTGGCGACATTGGGCCACCGTGGTCTGTTCATTTCGCCGCACCCGGTGGATGAACGGAATCTCGATCATCCGGCCTACGAACCGCTGTGGGATCTGGCCGAACAACTCAATGTGCCGGCGCTTGTGCATGTCAGCACGGGCATTCGCTTGCCCACCGCCGGCGCCGATCGGTTTGACCGCTACTGTTTTTTTCATCTGCACGCCCATCCGATGGAGCAGATGAGTGCGGCGGCCAGCCTAATTCTAGGCGGCGTGCTTGAGCGCCATCCTCGTCTGCGCGTTGGTTTCATGGAAGCGGGTTGTGGCTGGGTCCCCTATTGGCTCGAGCGCATGGATGAGCATGTCGAAAATTATCGCTTCGAAGTGCCCTACTTAAAAGCGCGGCCCAGCGATTATTTTCGCCGCCAGTGTTTTGTCTCCTTTGAACTTGAGGAACGGGCGATACCTTATGTTGCCGAGACCGTGGGGGCAGAAACGCTCGTGTTCGCCTCCGATTTCCCACACCACGATTGCTTCTATCCCGGCGCCGTGGAGAAAATTAGCAAGCGGCCGGATCTCGATGCCAAGCTCGTGGCGGCGATGCTCAGTGACAATCCGCGGAGGTTATACTTTGGCGTTTAGACTCCGACATAAAATATTGCGCCTTGCCGCGGCGTCGTTTGCTGCTTTCGTATTCTTTCCTCTATTGAGTTGGGCAGCGCAAACAAACACGCGGGCGATTATTCATATCCCGACAAAAAGCCTCACGTCCATGCCGTTATTTTTTGGTAAGGATAAGGGGTTTTTTACCCGCGAGGGGGTCGATGTCGATTTGGTCCTGATGTCGCCACCGACTGCGATCGCGGCGCTGGTCGCCGGCGAGCTCGATTTCTCTACCACCGTCGGCGCCGGCATTTCCGCAACCATGCGCGGCCTGCCGATCAAGCGGGTTCTCTACATTCAACAATACGTCACCTTCTCGCTGATGACCGCCCCTGAAATAAAGACCGTGCGCGACCTCGTCGGCAAATCACTCGGCGCTGTGGCGTTGACCGATGCCACCGCCATCGCGGCGCGAGAGATTTTAAAGGGCAGCGGCATTGACCCATCGGCGGTTAATTTTTTCTACACCCAGAGCACGGAAAGTTCGCGCACCGCGCTGACCTCTAAAAAAATCGCCGCGGCCATGTTGCCGCCACCCTTTGCCGAGGAGACCGAGGTACGCGGTTTCAACCGCTTGGCCGAGGCCAAAGATTTCGCGCCGCTCAGCGGCATCGGACTTTTGGCCTCGGCGGATTTGCTCAAGAAAAATCCCGCCAAAGGAGTCGCCGTGATCCGCGCGGTGTTGCGGACTATGGGATACATGCGCGACCCGAAAAATCATTCCGAGCTCATCGATTACATATTAAGGATTCACAAGATCGACGCCAACGTGGCCGCTCACGCTTTAGCGACGGTGATGGCAGTCTACAGTAAGGACGGCACCAAGCCCGCCGACGCAGTGCAAAGTGAAATCGATATCTATCGGGAAGCGCTAAAAATTTCCCAACCCTTTACTGCCGAAAATTTAGAGGATATGACCTACCTAAAACGGGCCAACGAAACACTCAACCGTTAGCGGAGTTTGGCGGCGCAAGTGCAAGGAAACGATTTATCTCAGTGGGCTTTCGATAGGTTCCAAGGGAGAAACTTACATGGCACGGCAGCCAGCATTAGTAGAAACGGCGCAAAATAAAACTCAAGCAGAGCAGGCGTTGGCGGCGCCGAAAGATTTGCGCGCCTATCTGCAAAAGCTCATCGAGCGTGATCCGAAACAGCTGATGGTGGTCGAGAAGGAGATCGATCCGGTCTTCGAGGCCACGGCAATTGTCGACCAGATGCGCACCGACCCACGCTGGCCAAATTTTCCAGCCGTACTGTTTCGCAAGATCAAAGGCTCCTCGATCCCGCTGCTGATCAATTTACAAGGGACCTACGAACGACTCGCGTTGGCCATCGACTCCAACCTCCAAGGCATGGTCGAAGAGTTCGGCCGGCGCGAGAATGCTCCGGTTCCCACCAAGCGAGTCGATCGCTCCCAGGCGCCGGTGAAGGAGGTAGTTTGGAAAGGCGCCGACGCCGATGTAACCAAGCTGCCGATCTTACGCCATCAGGAGCTCGATTCCGGCAAGTATATTACTTCAGCGGTTTTCATCCTGCGCGATCCCAAAACAGGTGTGCAGAACGCGGGCATCTATCGATCCATGCTGCACGGCCCGCAGGAAGTGGGCTTCATGACTGGCGCGTTTCAGGGCGGCAATTATATTCTCGTCGAGCATCGCGAGCGCAAGCAGCCGATGCAAGTGGCGATGGCCATCGGTCATCATCCCTGTCTATTACTCGCAGGCACGACCAATCCTCCGGGGATGGGCGGTGAATTAGAGATAGCCGGCGGACTCATGCAGCAACCGTTGGAAGTCGTAAAGGGCGAAACGGTCGATCTTGACGTGCCGGCACGGGCTGAAATTGTTATCGAAGGCATCCTCGACCCCAGCCCGGAAAACGTGCGCGAGGAAGGTCCGTTTGGTGAATATCCGCGCTACTACACTGGCATCGGTCCCTTTCCGGTCATCAAAGTAACCGCGATCACCATGCGCCGCGATCCGATCTACGTCGATGTGTTCAACGCCAGCAGCGAGCACTCGGCGATCGGCGGGCTGGCGCGCATGGGCTTCTTGCTCAATCGCGCCCGCGACGTCTGCCCCAACGTAAAAAATCTTTACCTGCCAATTTCCGGAGTGGCACGCAACCACGCTTACATCTCGATGAAAAAAGTCGCCGACGGCGAACCGCACTTGGCCGCGTTCAACGTCATGGCCTACAGCCCCGCGACCAAGCATGTGTTTATCGTCGACGACGATATCGATGTCACCAACGAAGCGGATGTGCTGTGGGCGCTAGCAACCCGCTTCCAAGCCGACAAAGATCTGGTGACCATCAACAATTCCATCGGCAGCCGCTTGAATCCACCCACGTACGGTTACCGCCGCGACGATAAAGGAACGCTAGAGACCAAACTGATTTTCGATTGCACCAGACCGTTATCGGCTGGAACGTTTCCCACCGCGACGCGCGTGCCGCCCGAGGTGAAAGCGCGCATGAAGCCCGGCGATTATGTGCGTCCGCTGTCCGAAGGTGACTTGGCTTATATTAGGGGAGGCAAATAGATGGCTAAGCCGATGCCAGCGGAAGCCGCTCAGCCGAAGTGGCGTGACTTGCGCGATTGGCTCGCACAGATCGACGCCTTGGGCGAATTGAAGCGGGTTAAAAACGCCAACTCCGAAGCAGACATCGGCGCGATCACCGAGATGCTCGATCACACCGAGGAGAGCCCCTGCGTGCTCTTCGATGAGATTACCAACTTTCAGCCGGGCTATCGCGTCCTGGTCAACAGCATGGGTTCGCGCAAACGGCAGGCGGTTACCCTCGGCTTGGATCCCGCTGCGGCGAGTCATGAGCTGCTGCTGCAGTTCTGGCGCGAGAATTTGAAAAGCTTTACGCCGCTTCCTCCGGTTACCGTCAAGCGCGGCGCGGTGCAAGAAAATATATTGCGCGACGACGAGATCGATCTCATGCGCTTTCCCGCGCCGATCTGGCATCCCGGCGACGGCGGCCGCTTCATCGGCACGGCGAGCGTAAATATCATGCGCGATCCGGATACCGGCATCATCAATGCCGGCACCTATCGCAATCAGCTTTTCGATAAGAACGGCATCGGCATCCGCGCCGCGCCGCCGCACCATGGCGGCATCATCAAAGAAAAATATATGCAGCGCGGCCAGCCCTGCCCGATCGTCACGGTGGTCGGCGCCGATCCGCTGATGTTTTTAGCATCCTGCGTCGAAGGACCCATCTACGGCCAGAGCGAATTGGCTTGGGCGGGCGGCGTGCGCGGCGCGCCCATCGAAGTGATCCAGGGCGAGTTGACCGGACTGCCGATTCCCGCTCACGCGGAGATCGCTCTCGAGGGCTTCATCACCACCGACGAATACGCCAAGGAAGGCCCGTACGGCGAGTGGATGGGGTATTACCAGGACGGTTATCCCAAGGATCGAGTCGTGCGCATCCACCGCGTTTATCACCGTAACGACCCGATCCTGCTTGGTTGCCCCCAAGGCAAGCCGCCGCACGAAGACAATCGCTTTCTGGTTTATCTGCGCGCCGCGATGATCTGGGATCAGTTGGAAAAAGCCGGTGTCCCCGGTATCGCCGGCGTTTGGTGCCCGCCCGAGGCGGGCAATCGCTTGATGACCGTGGTGGCGCTCAAGACTCAATATCTCGGCCATGCTAAACAAGCCGGCTTGATCGCCTCCCAATGCGGCGGCGGCATCGACATGAATCGCTTGACCGTGGTGGTGGACGATCACGTCGACGTTACCAGCATTCAAGACGTGGTCTGGGCTATCGTCGCGCGCTGCGATCCCGAGCGCGGCGTGGAAATCCTTAAAGAGACGAAAGGCAGCCGCATCGACATGGCGATCGCGCCGGACCGGCGCGAGTTGAATGCCAATTCGCGCATGATCATCGACGCGACCACGCCGTTCGCTTGGAAACACCATCCGCTAGCCGGCGATATCATCAGCACACCGGAGCGGACACGAAAAATTTATGAACGTTGGGATTGGATACTGAAATAAGAATAGGAGAATAGCCGCAAAGAACGCAAAAGGCGCAAAAAAGATTTCGGAATATCTCCCGCAAAGACGCCAAGGCGCAAAGAAAAACTTTCTGAACTTAGCGTTTTTGCGCCTCTGCGGGAAAAAATCCGAGTCTGAAATAAGGAGATTTCATGGCAGTTGGGCAAGCGATCAGCATGGTGGATTCACGGCTGCGGGTAACCGGCAGCATCGACTACACGTTGAATTTCGAGTTGCCGCGCATGTTGCACGGCGCCATGCTTCGGAGTCCCCATGCCCATGCGCGCATCGTCAAAGTCGATGCCTCCCGGGCCGCCAGGTACCCGGGCGTCGCCGCGGTGCTCACCCGTGACGATCTGATCGGCGATCACATTGACCCCTATTTTGGCCTCATCCTTCAAGATCAGACGCCGGTGGCGCTCGATCGCGTCCGTTACGTTGGCGAGCCCGTGGCTGCCGTCGCCGCGTTGGACAATGACACAGCGGCTGAGGCGCTGGAGCTGATCGACGTTGAATACGAAGAATTACCAGCGGTGTTTGACGCCGAGGAGGCGCTCAAGCCCGACGCGCCGCTGCTCTACCCTGGGCCGAGGCGAGTGATCTTCGGACGCGCCGATGTCACCGCGCGCTCGTTGGCCGGGACAAATATTGTCCACCTCTTCAAGCAGCGCAAAGGCGACCTGGCGCAGGGGTTTCGCCAGTCGGAGCAAATTTTTGAAAACACTTTTGTCTCGCCGGCGGTCAACCACCTCGCCCTCGAACCCCATGTGACCGTGGCGCAGGTTGCCGACGGACGGATTACCGTCTGGACATGCAGTCAGAATCCCCACATGATCCAACGCCAGATCGCCGGCATCTTCAAAGTTCCTCTCGCCGACGTGCGCATTATCGTGTTCACGCTCGGCGGCGGGTTCGGTGGCAAGCTAAACTGCAAACTCGAACCCGCGGCGGTGTTGCTGGCCCAGAAAACCGGCAGGCCGGTACGCATCGTCGCGCGGCGCGCCGAATGTTTTTTGCTCGGCGTGCAGCATGAGTGCAAGGTCAAGCTCAAGACCGGCGTGAAACGGGACGGCAGCTTGGTCGCCGTCGAAGCGTATTGCTATTACAACTCGGGCGCCTACGGCGACACTTCACCCAATTTGATCACCCGAGGTTATGCCGCCACCGGACCCTATCGGGTGCCCCACCTCCTCATGGATTCCTACGGCGTTTACACCAACACCGCGCCGTCGGCAGCCTTTCGCGGCTATGGCATCACCCAGGTCGCCTGGGCCCATGAGACGCAGATGGACATCATTGCCGACGCGCTGGGCCTCGACCCGGTCGAGCTTAGGCTCAAAAATGTTTTGCAGAAAGGCGACTCGTTCACCACCGGCGAGCCCATGCCGGAGATGCATTACAATGAGTTGATCGAATCGGCGGTGGCAAAGATCGGCTGGAAAAAAACTCCGCTGGTGCGCCGCGACGGCAATAAAATTCGCGCCAAAGGCATCGGCGTGATTATCAAAGGCATGGCCACGCCGACCACGTCGACATCGACGGTGAAGCTGAATGCCGACGGCAGCTTGAACGTGCTCACCAGTTCGGTCGAGATGGGACAGGGATTAAAAACCGCCCTGGCGCAAATCGCCGCCAGCGAAATCAGCCTGCCGGTCGAGCGCGTGCGCGTTTCCGAGCCGGACACGGCCTTCACGCCCTTCGATCTGATGACGGCGGCGAGCCGGTCGACGTTTTGCATGGGCAACGCGATTCGCGAAGCGATTAAAGATATTAGAGAGCAACTGTTCGACATCGCGGCGACCCATCTCGAAGCGGCCAAGGAAGACTTGGTTTTGCAAGACGGCAAGATCATGGTGCGCGGCGTTGCCGGAAAATCACTCTCCTACGTCGATGCCATTCGCCAAAGCAAGGCGAGCAATCTCTTGGGCCATGGCGTTTTTGTTTCGGGGTCGGGTCCGGATGGCAGCCCCGTGGTGATGGATTTCGAAACCGGCCAGGGTTACGGCTCGGCGGAATGGCACCCGGCGGTAGTCGTTTGCGAAGTCGAAGTAGACACCGAGACCGGTCAAGTGAAGGTGCCCAAGATGCATGCCGAACTCTACGCCGGTAAAGTGATCAATCCTCGTCTTTGCGAGCTGCAGATCGAGGGCGCGTCGATCTTTGGTTTGGGACAAGTATTGTTTGAAGAGCTGGTCCAAGATACCAACGGCAGCATCACCAATCCCAATCTGTCCGACTACATGATTCCATCTTTCGAAGACATGCCGGCGGCCTTGTCGGTTCATCTACTCGAGCCCCACGGCGTCACCGATGTGCACGGCGTCGGCGAGACCGCCATACCACCGGCCCGCCCGGCCATTGGCAACGCGATCAGCCGTGCGGTGGGTCATCATTTTCTCGACTTGCCGATTACAGCGGAAAAAATATTGCGCGCTCTGGAAGAACGGAAACAGCGCTAACTAGATAGGGTTTGCCCCCAAATGCCAAACATAAAACTCTTACAACCCAGCTCGCTCGGTGAAGCGGTGGCACTGCTCGGTTCGCAAAACGACGAGACCAAGATCATTTCCGGCGGCACGGCTTTGGTCATCATGCTGAAGAACCGGCTAGTCGCGCCGTCAACGCTCGTGAGCCTCGGTCGATTGGCGGAATTGCGCGGTATCCGGCACGAGCCCGGTACGGGTCTCCGGATCGGCGCGTTGGTGACCCTTCGTGACGCCGAGCTTTCACCGATCGTCCGCGGGAACAATCCCACATTGGCCGAGACATTCGCAAAAGTTGGCAACGTTCGTGTGCGCAACGCGGCGACGGTCGGCGGCAATCTGAGCGAAGCCGACTATGCTTCGGATCCGCCCTGCGTTCTGGTCGCCATGCGCGCCAGAGTAAAAGCTCGGAGCGTCCGTGGTGAACGTGAAATTCCGCTGGCGGAGCTGTTCAAAGGATTTTATGAAACGGCACTCGCCGCCGATGAAATCCTTACCGAGTTGATCGTGCCCGACTTGGCGCCCGCAAGCCGATCGGCGTATCTAAAATATGTTTCCCGATCTTCTGAGGACCGGCCATGCGTCGGCATGGCGGCGGTATTGGAAACTCAAGCCGACGGGACTTGCAAAGAACTGCGCTTGGTGGCAGGCGCCGTCGCCGAAATTCCCCAGGAAATCACCGCCGCGGAGGAACGAGCGCACGGCCAACGTCTAACCGGCCCGTTGATCGAAGAAATCGCCCAGGCGTACGCCGACGCCATCGAGCCGCTGTCGGATCTGCGCGGGTCGGCATGGTACCGCAAAAAAATCATCCAGGTGCTGGCGCGGCGCGCCATGCAGCAGGTAAGCGCGGTCCATTAGCCGGAGCGAAATCTCATCTGATCATGTCAGCCATTGGCCAATCCGTACCTATGATCGATGCTCACGAGCGCGTCACCGGACGCATCAACTACGCGCTCAATATCGAATTGCCGGGTATGTTGTACGGAAAAATCTTGCGCAGCCCGTTTCCCCATGCCCGGGTGGTGCACATCGATAGCTCGGCCGCCGAGCGCCTGACCGGAGTCGCAACCGTACTGACCCGCGGCGATTTCACTCAGGCGAGCGGCTATAGCGCAAAATACGGCAGAATCTTTCGCGATCAATCCGTGGTGGCGTTGGACAAGGTACGTTTTGTTGGCGACCCGGTGGCCGCGGTCGCCGCCGCGAACGACGATATCGCCGAGGAAGCCTTGTCCCTCATCAAGGTTGACTACGAAGAGTTTCCAGCCGTGTTCGACGAAGCCGAGGCGCTCAAGGGGGATGCGCCGCTGGTGCATGATCCGCGTCCCGAGCAGCAAGCGATCTTCAACAATTTGATTCAGGCCCTACCGGGCGGCAGCAATCTTTGCAGTCACTTCAAACTGCGCCGCGGCGACGTCGAGGCGGGCTTTCACCAAGCCGACTTTGTCTACGAAGATCTGTTTCGTTCGCCGGCGGTGCAACATGTGCCGCTCGAACCTCATGTAACGGTGGCGCAGTTTTTTCACGGCAAGTTGACGCTCTGGACTTCGACCCAGATGCCCCATGCGGTGCGCTCGCAGATGGCCGAGCTGTTACATTTACCCTTGGCCCGGGTCCGAGTGATCGTCGAAACTTTGGGCGGCGGATTTGGCTCGAAAGGCTCGCTTCGATTGGAACCGCTCGCTGCCTTTTTGGCTCTGAAGGCGAATCGCCCGGTCAAAATCGTGCTCACACGCGAAGAAGAATTCGTCACGGTGTGCAAGCACCCGGCAACCATTCGCATCAAGACCGGCGTGATGAAAGACGGCACGCTGGTGGCGCGCCAGGTGACGGCCCATTTTAATACCGGCGCCTATAGCGACGTGGGTCCGGTGGTCGCGCGCAACGGCGGCTCTGCCATGTCGGGGCCCTACAAAATTCCCCATGTGCGGATCGATTCCTTCGCGGTGTGGACCAATCTCGTGCCGGCTGGCGCGCTGCGCGGCTTCGGCGTGCCGCAGGCGGTATGGGCGTACGAGAGCCAGATGGATATGATCGCCGAACGGCTCAGGCTCGATCCGATTGAGTTGCGCCGCAAAAACTTACTTCGCGACGACGATTTGTTCGCTACCGGCGAGACACTCACCGACCTGCACTTCGACGAGCTGTTGGATCGAGCCGCAGACTCCGTGCAATGGACAGCCGGCGACGCGCGCTGGAATCAGAGCGCTCACGCCACCGATAAGAATAGCGCCACGCGGCGCGGCAAAGGATTGGCGTTGGTGATCAAAGCGACGATCACGCCGTCAATTTCCGCCGCCGCGCTAAAATTAAACGAAGACGGCAGTCTCAATGTTTTGACCAGCAGCGTCGAGTGCGGCCAGGGGGCAAAGACCGTGTTGGCGCAGATCGCCGCCGACGCGATGCAAGTTCCGCTGGAGCGCGTTTCGGTTTCAGATCCGGATACCGATCTCACGCCGTACGATCAGCAGACCAGTTCTAGCCGCACGACTTTTTCCATGGGCGGCGCCGTGACCAAAGCGGCCGAAGATCTAAAGCGGCAGCTGTTAAGCCACGCCACGGAGCTACTTGAAGCGTCAGTCGATGATCTGGTTCTTGCAAATGGCCGAGTCACCGTGCGCGGAACATCGGACCGATTTCTTTCCTATGGTGCCATTGCCATGCGCAGCAACCAGGCTAATCTCATGGGGCACGGCTCATTCAGCACCCGCGGCGGCCTCGATCTTGAAACCGGACAAGGCATCGGCTCGGTGCACTGGCACCAGGGCGCCATCGGTTGCGAAGTAGAAGTGGATATCGAGACCGGCAAGATAAAAGTGCTGCGGCTAAGCCCGAGCGTGTTCGCCGGACGGGTCGTCAATCCTCGCTTATGCGAGCTACAATTGGAGGGTTGTGCAATCTTCGGAGTCGGCCAGGCCCTCCTCGAAGAGATGATCTACGATGATCGAGGCCAGTTGCTCAACACGAACTTGAGCGACTACAACATCCCATCCTTTGACGATATTCCAGAGCAGATGAGTTTATCTGCCCTGGAACATGGCGCCGAAGAATTGCACGGCATCGGCGAGACATTGCTGCCGCCGGTCATGGCGGCCATCGGCAATGCGGTATATAACGCAGTGGGCGTACGCATTCGTGATCTGCCGCTGACCGCGGAAAAAATCTTGCGCCAGCTGCACAAGCTATGATGGTAACCGGAGCTTCGAGCGCGTAGCGAGGAAGAACATGAAACAAATCGTCAAACTTAAAGTCAACGGCATGGAAGAAGAGACAGCGGTGCACACACACCACGGCGCCTGCACCGTGTTGTTGGACGGGAAACCGGTCAGCTCCTGTCTGCTTCTGGCGGCGCTGGCGGAAGGAAAAGAAATTGTCACCATCGAAGGACTAAGCGAACTGGGCAAGCTGCATCCCATCCAGCAGGCGTTTATCGATCACAACGCCTTTCAATGTTCCTATTGCACGCCGGGATTTATCCTGAGCACGAAAAGCCTCTTAGAAGAAAATCCACAGCCCATAGCCGAGCAGGTACGCCATTATCTCGCCGGCAATCTTTGCCGCTGCGGTAGTTACTACAAAATTCAAGACGCGGTGCTGGACGCCGCGGCGCAGCTGCATGGCGACGGTGGCCATCGGACAACGGCGAAATAGCCATGAACGTGTTATTTTAAGAACTTCGCAAATTGAGCCAAATCTTAATAAAGCCAATGGAGGAGCTACGATGAATAGGGTTTTATATGCGATGTTAGCGGTCTTGTTGGGCCTGAGCGCGGCGCGCGCGGCTGAAGTCGAAGTGCTGAAACCAAAAGGCAATCTAGAAATCAAGCTCGGCCATCCGTCGTCGATCTCGTTCTACGACATGCCGGCGGTGCTCACCCATGAGCGCTTGAATAGCAACGGCTGGAACGTCAAGAGCGTCGAATTTACCCGCACCGACCTAAACGTTCAGGCGCTCGCCCAAGGGACGATTCAAATCGCCAACTCCCAAGTGATGGACCCAGTGCGAGCGACTCAGAAAGGCGCGAAGCTGGCGTTTCTCATGGAGAACAACGGCGGCGAGTTCGTGATGATCGCCAAGAACGAGATCAAGGACTGCAAGGAGACCGACGGCAAAAGATTCGCCATTCACGGCGAAGCCTCGACCACCTCGTTGGCGGTCAAACTCTGGTTGCTCAACGATTGCAAGGTGAAGCCGAACATCATGGTGATCCCCGGCGGCGAGAACCGAATCGTCGCCATCCAGAATAACCAGATCGATGCCACATTGGTGCAGCTCGGCGACTGGCTCAACCTCGACGCCAAGGCGCCCGGACGTTATCACATCATTAAGACCGGCAACCTTTTTAATATCAGCGGCGCGAGCTTTTGGGCTAACGTCGATTGGCTGAGGAAGAACGAAGAGGTGGCGACCGCTTATCTCGCGGAATTGCTCAAAACCTTTCGCATGGTGCATGCCAATCCCAAACTCCTTGAGCCGATGGTCGCCAAGCACTTGCCGGATATGCCCAAGAATATCATCGCGCCGGCGATCAAAGCCTATCTGGAGATCGTGCGCGCGTGGCCGCAAAACGGCGGTGACACTTCGATCCTCGATGATACGGTGAAGTTCTTTACCGACAATGGCGAGCTCAAGACCGCCGTCAACACCAAGGAGCTTGTCGACTCCAAGATTCTCGCCGGCGCACTCAGTAAAGTTGGCCGAATCGCTGGAGCGCGATAGCGTGATGCGCGGTCAGTGTTTTACGTAGGGGTGACCGGCTGGTCGCCCTTGCGCTCCCGGGCCGAAGAGCAAAGGCGGTTGAATTGGCGGCATGAAGAAAAGCACTCTCCGAGATTGGGGCCCTAGGCTCTTGGTCTTCGCCGTCGTGGTCGGGACATGGGAGCTATTTCTCAGCGGCGCGCAAAACTTTCTTCTGCCAAGATTCGCCGAAACGGCGACTGCGCTATTCCACTTGCTGTTTTCGGAAGCACGCTTCTGGCAAGCTCTCTATATCAGCAACCAGGCGTTGATTCTCGGTTACGCCGTTTCGCTGTTGGTGGGGGTTCCGCTCGGGCTATTCGCCGGGCGGCTGCGTTGGACTGACAGATTATTTAATCCCTATGTCGGGGTGCTTCTCGCCATGCCGGTGGCGCCGCTAATTCCAATTGTCATCATCGCCCTCGGCTTGGGCCTGGCTGCGCGGGTCTTTATCGTCGTGCTGTTTGCTTTCGTTTTTATCACCGTCAACACCCGCGCCGGCGTGCGTGGCGTGGAGCCATCGCTGATCGAAATGGCCCAATCCTTTGGCGCCAGCGAAGGGCAAATCTGGCGCCGCATCGTCATCCCCGGCGCGCTGCCCGCGATCTTTGCCGGCATGCGCATCGGCTTGGGCCGCGCCATCACGGGCATGGTGATGGTCGAGCTCCTTTTAGTCGCCAGTGGGCTTGGTCGCCTGTTGCTGGAATTTTCCGGGCGCATGCAGTCCGACATGGTGTTCGCGACGGTGCTCGCCGTCATCATTGAAGCGCTCCTCCTCTTGACGGCGATGCAAAGGGTAGAGAAACGGCTGGCCCGCTGGGCGCCGGATGTTTCGGTTGGCTGAGCTAAAGGGATCAAATCGGATGATTCGCGTGCGCGGCTTGAGCAAGGGGTTTGGAACGGCGGACAACGGTGGCGGCGTGCTCGCGCTCAGCGACATTGACGTTGACGTGCGCGATAATGAATTCATCACGGTCATTGGCCCGAGCGGCTGCGGTAAAACAACCTTGTTGCGAATCATCGCCGGGCTGATCCCCTACGATCGAGGGGAAGTCGCCATTGACGACCAAGCGGTCACCGGCCCAGGGCCGGAGCGCGCGGTGGTGTTCCAAAATTTTGCTCTGATGCCGTGGGCGGACGTGCTCACCAATGTTACTTTCGGCCTCGACGTTCGCGGTGACGCAAAAGCGCAAAGTCAGGCGAAAGCGCGCGAGCTGATCAGGCTGGTTGGCCTTGAGGGATTCGAGAATCGGTTGCCCAAAGAACTTTCGGGTGGCATGCAACAGCGGGTAGGCCTGGCGCGCGCACTGGCGGTCCAACCGCGAATCTTGCTGATGGACGAACCCTTCGGCGCTTTGGACGAGCAGACGCGCCGCATATTGCAGCAACAGCTGCTGGTCTTGTGGGAACGGGAACGCAAGACCGTGGTGTTTATCACCCACAGCATGGACGAGGCGGTGATGCTCGGCGACCGCGTAATGCTCATGACGCCACGCCCCGGCCGAGTCAAGGAGATGATCGAGGTGCCTTTGCCGCGGCCGCGCACGCGCGAAGTGGAAAAATCTAGCGCGTTTCTGGAAATCAAAGAATACCTTTGGGACAACCTGCGCGCGATGCAGGTCAATTGAGGCATGAAACAAGAATCGATTGCCGAAGCACCGCGCCGCTTGAGCACTCCGAAAAGAACCGCGCCTCGGTCGAATTTACGCCGCGCGGTTCGCGACAACCTTCAGGAATTGCTCGCGCTCCTCGGCGGCGCAGCGCTTTGGGAACTGCTCGGTTGGGGCTTAGGGCTTCAATGGTTGCCGCCGTTCTCCACAGTGATGGAAGCGCTGCTGCAATTCGCCAGAAGCGGCGTTATTCTTTCAAACCTAAGGTCAAGCTTGCAGGCGTTGGTCTTTGGCTTTGCCCTTTCCCTCATCTTCGGACTTATTCTCGGCGCGCTCATGGGCCGCTATCGCTACGTAGAGAAAGCCTTCGATGTTTACGTGTACGCCTTGTTCGTCTGCCCGTCCATCGTCTTGGCGCCGATTTTTTTTGCCATCTTCGGTTTATCCGACAGCTCGCGAGTCGCGATCATCTTTGTCTATTCCACGTTCGTCATTGTCATCAATACGGCTACGGCGATTCGTACGGTCGATCCATCGCTTGTAGAAATGGCTCGCTCCTTCGGCTGCCGGGAGGACCAGATATTTTCGAGAATTTTAATGCCAGCTTCGCTGCCGTTGGTGTTCGCAGGTATTCGTCTCGGCATGGGACGCGCGGTTAAAGGAATGATCAACGGTGAGATGCTCATCGCCTTCGTCGGCCTGGGCGCGCTGGCGCAGAAATACGGCGCCCAATTTGATGCGGCAAAAGTATTTGCAATTGCCATGGTTGTCCTTATAATCGGCCTCGCGACAAACGCCCTAGTGCAATTGCTGGAAAATCGGCTGACCGGTTGGGCCGATTAAATCTCAATCGAAAACACTAACTACAAAGATGAAAAAACAGCTTACGCTCAACGTTAACGGCCAAGACAATGAAGTTGAGGTCGAAGCCAATCGCTTGCTCCTGCAAGTGCTGCGCGACACCATCGGCCTCACCGGCACCAAAGAAGGTTGTAGCATCGGCGTGTGCGGCGCGTGCAGCGTCATTATCGATGGGCGAATAGTGAGCTCTTGTCTGACCTTGGCCGCAGCCTGCCAAGGCAAGAAAATCGAAACCATCGAAGGGCTGGCAAAGGACGGCAAGCTCCATCCGCTGCAGCAAGCTTTCATCGAATACGGTGGTTTCCAATGCGGCATCTGTACGCCGGGCCAAATCATGGCCGCCAAGGCGCTGCTCGACGAGAATCCCAAGCCGACAGAAGAAGAAGTCAAAGACTGGATGTCGGGCAATCTCTGCCGCTGTACCGGTTACTATAAAATTCTCGAATCGATCATGGCGGTGGTCAACAACAAGCTCGATGCCAATTACGCCTTTCGCAAGCGCGACTACACAGCCAAGATTCAGAGTCTCGACGTTTATAAGCCGGT
>JAERMN010000203.1 GCA_016844625.1 Deltaproteobacteria bacterium | reverse complement strand
GAAGTAGCCCTGTTCGCGCTCGAACTTGAGCGCGCAATTTGCGCAATGCTCATTCATCTTGAACGGCTTGTCATAGAGTGATCCCGCGCCGCAGCGCGGGCATTTGAGCCGCAGGCCGCGGCCAATCATCTGAAAAATTCTTGCCGCCAAGTTATGCCGTCACCCTATTGCGCGATGCTTTACGCGCTGGCGCGCTGGCGCCGCCGTTCAAATACTCGCGCAGATAACGCGCCGTATACGATTTCGTGCCGTCTTTGATCACGTCCAGCGGGGCGCCGCAGGCGACTAACTGGCCGCCTTGCTCGCCGCCTTCGGGGCCCAGATCGACGATGTAGTCGGCGTCTTTGACGATGTCGAGGTTATGCTCGATGGTGACCACGGTGTTGCCCATGTCGACCAGGCGATGGAGGATGTGAATCAGCTTTTCCACGTCGAGGAAATGTAGCCCTGTGGTCGGCTCGTCGAGCACGTAGAGCGTGGTGCCGCGCGATTCCTTGCCGAGCTCGTAGGCGAGCTTGATGCGCTGGGCTTCGCCGCCGGAAAGCGTGTTGCTCGCTTGGCCGAGATTGATGTAGCCCATGCCGATGTCGTCGAGTACCTTTAGCGGCCGGGCGATTTTCGGAAAAGCGTGGAAGAACGGCACGGCTTCTTCCACGGTCAGACAAAACACGTCGAAGATATTTTTTTCGTTGTAGCGGATGTTCAAGGTCTCTTCGTTGAACCGCGCGCCGTTGCAGGCTTCGCAGTCGATGAACACGTCGGGAAGAAAACTCATCTCTTTACGAATCTTGCCTTGGCCGGCGCACTCCTCGCAGCGGCCGCCTTTGACGTTAAAGGAAAAACGGCTCGCCGTGTAACCGCGCAAACGCGCTTCAGGCGCGAGCGCATAGAGCTTGCGAATTTCATCCAGCACGCCGATGTAAGATGCCGGCACCGAGCGCGGCGTTTTGCCGATCGGGGTTTGATCGACCTCGACGATCCGTTCAATTGCTTTCCAACCGGCGATTTCTTTGTATGGTCCGGGCCGGCCGGCGAATTGGCCGAGCAGAAGCTTGATGCCTTTGTAGAGCACGTCCCTTACTAACGTGCTCTTGCCCGAGCCGGAGATGCCGGTGATGCAGCTCCACATGCCCAGGGGAATTTTGACGTCGAGGTTTTTCAAATTATGCGCCTTGGCGCCGCGGATAGTCAGCCACTTGGATTTTTTCAGCTCGCGCTTGGGTCCAAGACGCTTTCGCTCCGAGCGCAGGTAGGCGCCGGTGGGCGAATCGGGATTACTTCTGATTTCCTCCGGCGTGCCGATGAAAACCACGTTGCCGCCATGCACGCCGGCGCCGGGTCCCAGGTCGATGATCAGATCCGCCGACTGAATGGTCGCTTCGTCATGTTCGACCACGAGCACGCTGTTGCCCAATTGTTCGAGCCGGCGCAGGGTTTTGAGCAGCATGGCATTATCGCGCGGATGCAGGCCAATCGTCGGTTCGTCGAGGATGTAACAAACGCCGCGCAGGTTGGAGCCCAACTGCGCCGCCAGACGAATGCGCTGGGCCTCGCCGCCGGAGAGCGTGTCGGCGCGCCGGTCCAGCGTTAGATAAGGCAAGCCGACTTCGGCGAGAAAATTCAAACGCTGCTGAATTTCCCGGAGAATTTTATCCGCCACCGCTTGATCGCGGGCGGCGTTAGCATTGTCAGCGTGCGACAGATCGAGCTTGGCGAAGTATGCCTTAGCGTCGTCAACGGCGAGCTCGGTGATTTGCCAGATCGCCTTGCCTTCGACCTTAACCGCTTGGGCGCGCTGATTGAGGCGGCGGCCGTGGCAAGCCGCGCAGGGCGTTTCGGTCATGAGCTCGTCGAGCTCGTTGGCACCATTTTCATCGCTCGCCTCGGAGAGTTCTTTCAAGTAAGGCACCAGGCCGACGAAGGCGCCGCGGCCTTTGCCGCCGTAGAGAATCTCTTCCTGGGTTTTCTTCGGCTGCTTGGCGAAGGGTTTCGCGACATCGATGTCGTGATCGTCGGCTAACTTTTCTAACAACCGCTTGATCGCGCGCTCGACTTCGGAGCCGTTGACCGATGAGCCGGCGGTAATGCCGCTGAGCGCGTCTCTAAGCGGGCGGCGCGGGTCGGCAAAAATTAAGCTTGGATCGAAATCGAAAGTAAAGCCCATACCGGCGCATTCCTTACACCCGCCCTGTTGGCTGTTAAATGAAAACAGCCGCGGATCGAGGGGCTCGTAGCCAATGCCGCAGTTGAGGCAGAAGAGCCGCTGGTTGAAAATCTGCTCGCCGCGCTCGGAGATTAAGTGAATGACGCCGTTGCCCAAGCGCAGACCTTGATCGATCATCGCTTCGACTTCGCGCCCGCCGGCCTTGGTTTTGCCGACGACGATGTCGATGTTGTGCTCTTTGAAGCGCTCCAAGCCGTTGGTTAACTCCGGCGCGCGCAAGTCCACCAATTTTCCGTCGATGCGCGCGCGGCGGTAGCCCAAGCGGCGCGCGCCGGCGATGACTTCTTTATGAAAGCCTTTGCGGCCGCGCACCAGCGGGCTCAACACCATCACGTCTTTGCCGCGATAGGCGCGGCCGATACGGTCGAGAATCTGGCTGCGCGTGAGCGCGTGAATCGGCCGGCCGCAGTTGACGCAATGTTGCTTGCCTATTTTCGCGTAGAGCAGGCGCAGGTAATGATAAATTTCGGTCACCGTGGCGACGGTGGATTTTTTACCGCCTTGGCTCAAGCGCTGTTCGATGGCGACCGTTGGCGGGATACCCGCGACATAGTCGACGTTGGGACGCGCCATCACTTCGAGAAACTGGCGCGCATAAGCTGATAGACTGTCGATGTAGCGGCGCTGCCCCTCGGCATAAACAATGTCGAAAGCAAGCGAAGACTTTCCCGAACCGCTAAGACCGGTGCAGACAACGAAACGGTCGCGCGGAATGTTGACGCTGATATTTTTGAGATTATGTTCCTTGGCGCCGACGATGGCGATGCAATTATCGTCGACCCCCTCTTTGACCGCCAGTGCCGTTGCCGGTTTTTCCAAAACCGGCGCGAAGGGCGAAACGTTTCGGTTCAAATAGGGGCGCAGATACACGCCGGTGTGCGAGCGCTCGACCGCGGCGATTTCAGCCGGCGTTCCCGTTGCGACGATCTCGCCGCCTTTGTCGCCGCCTTCCGGGCCGAGATCGATGACGTGATCGGCGCATTTGACGACTTCTAAATTATGCTCGATGACGACGATGGAGTGGCCTTGATCGATCAGTTCGTTAAACGCCCAGAGCAAGCGCTCGATGTCGTGGAAGTGGAGCCCAGTGGTCGGCTCGTCGAAAATAAACAGCGTGCCGGTCTTTTTCGCCCGCGCCATATGCGCGGCGAGCTTCAAGCGCTGCGATTCGCCCCCTGAAAGCGTCGTCAGCGGTTGCCCCAAGCGGACATATTCGAGCCCGACCGCGCGCAGCGGATAAAGCGCATTCTTGACGTCCGCCGTGTCTTTGAAAAACTCCAGCGCTTCGGCGACAGCGAGGTCGAGCACCTGGCGGATGCTTTTGCCCCGATAGGTCACTTCGAGAACTTCTTCGCGGTAGCGGCTGCCATGGCACTCGGCGCAGGAAGTGTAGACATCGGAGAGAAACTGCATCTCGACTTTTTCGTAACCCTCGCCGCGGCAAGTCTCGCAGCGGCCGCCCTCGACGTTAAAAGAAAAAGTCGACGGCGTGTAGCCGCGCAGGCGCGACAGCTCGGCGCCGGCGAACAGACGGCGGATGCCGTCGAACGCTTTCATGTAGGTCGCCGGGTTGGAGCGCGGTGTGGTGCCGACCGGCGATTGATCGACCAGCACTACTTCGGAAATCTTGTCGACGCCGTCGATCTTCTCACAATCCGTGATGTTGGCGGTCGGCGCTTCCTTGAGTTTTTTCAAATTGCGCGACAGCACCTCGTCCACCAGGCTCGATTTGCCCGAACCCGATACGCCGGTGATGCAGACCAGCATGCCGAGAGGAATTTCCACGTCGATGTTTTTTAAATTATTGGCGCGGGCGCCTTTGATCTTGAGCCAGCGTTGCAGCAGCGGTTTGCGATTGCGCGCGGGAAACGGAATGGTCTTGCGCTGGCTCAAGTAGGCCGCGGTGAGCGAGTTCTCGTCCTTTAGCAGGTCTTGGTAAGAGCCGGCGAACATGATTTCGCCGCCTTGCTCGCCGGCTTTTGGCCCAAGGTCGATGATGTGATCGCATTCCTTGATGATTTCCGGGTCATGCTCGACGACGACCACGGTATTCTGATTGGCGCGCAGGCGATGGAGAATTTCCACCAGGCGCCGGCTGTCGCGCGGATGTAACCCGATGGACGGTTCGTCGAGCACGTAGAGCGTGTTGACCAGCGACGAGCCGATCGCGGTGGTCAGATCGACGCGCTCCAACTCGCCGCCGGAAAGCGTGCGCGATTGGCGGTCCAGGGTCAGATATTCCAGACCGACGCCGACCAGATAGCCGAGGCGTCGGCCGATCTCCACGAGGATCAAGCTCGCCACTTGGTCGAGGGCGCCGGCTGGCTTCAGTTGGTTAAAAAATTCATGCGCCGCGCTGACGCTCATGGCGTTCACCTGGGCGATGTCTTTGCCGTCGATGCGGTAATTGAGCGCGTCGGCTTTGAGCCGGCTGCCTTGGCATTCCGGGCACATGAGATAGGCCCGGTAGCGCGCCAAGAGCACGCGCACATGCATGCGGTAACTGCGCCGCTCGAGGCGGCGGAACCAACCGCGGATGCCTTTGTACTCGCCTTCGCCGTCGATGACGAGACGCTTTTGCTCGTCGCTCAACTCGCCCCAGGGTTTTTTGCCGGGAATTTTTTTGCGCTCGCAGAAATCGAGCAGCCGTTTGATTCTGCGCTGGCGATTGATCCAGGGCCGGATCGCGCCGTCGCTGAGCGATTTGCCGGGATCGGGAATGATTAAATCGAGATCGATGTCGATGATCCGGCCAAAACCCCGGCAGGTTTCGCAGGCGCCGAGCGGGCTGTTGAAGGAAAACAGATTGGGCACCGGATCGCGGTAAGAAATATCGCAGTGCGGGCAGTGCAGATGATTGCTGAACGGTTCGCGGCGCCAGGCCGCGTCGGGCAGAAACAAACTCAAGCGCCCTTTGCCGTAGTGAAACGCCTGCTCCAAGGAGTCGGTGATGCGTTTTTTGTTCTGCGGTCGAAAAGCGAAACGGTCGACGACGACTTGCAGCGTTGCGTTTTTCGCAGGCGCTTGCGCAACTTCGTCAACCTCGCGAATGGTGTGCTCTAGCAACAGGCGATGAAAGCCGGCTTGACGCAAGCCGTTGCGCACCTCGTCCCACGCCACCGATGAAGGCGGCAAGGGAAATGTCAAAACCGCCGGCGTGCCTTCTTCAAACCCTGCGATCTTGTGAAACACCGACTGCGCCGTGTCACGTTCGACGACGCGCTCACAGCCGCGGCAGTAGAGCACGGCGATCTTGGCGAACAGCAACTTAAAATGGTCGTGCAGCTCGGTCATGGTGCCGACGGTGGAGCGCGAAGTGCGTACCGGCCGGCTCTGATCGATGGCGATGGTCGGCGGGATGCCTTCGATGCTGTCGACATCGGGCTTGTCCATGCGGTCGAGGAATTGCCGCGCATAGGCGGAAAAACTTTCGACGTAGCGGCGCTGCCCTTCGGCGTAGAGTATGTCGAAGGCGAGAGTCGATTTTCCTGAGCCGCTGACGCCGGTGACAACGGTCAGTTGGTTGAGCGGGATCTCGATGTCGAGATTTTTGAGATTGTTCTGCTTGGCGCCGCGGATATGAATCGCTTTTCCGGTCATGAGCGGGCTCTATTGCAATCGATATTTTTCAACCAGGATGCGGCGAAAGCGCGAGCCGTAAATGAGATCGAACGTGTCCTCTTTGTCGGGGAAGAGTTGCAGCGCGGTGCGCTTGGCGTGGTTGACGACATCCTGCGCTTCTTCGAGCGTGAGATTGACCTTCCAGAGCAGCGCGGCAGCGACGTCCATCGCTCGGCCCAAACCGCGCAGTTTTCTCTCTTCCGCCAACAATGCTTCTTTATCCGCCGTCATAGTCATGTATTTGGCCATGCCGTGTACGGTGCGGCTGGTTTTTACTCGCGCTAACCCATTACGTCTACCACACGCGATAGGTGAATCAA
>JAERMN010000654.1 GCA_016844625.1 Deltaproteobacteria bacterium | reverse complement strand
TCGAGAACGCGATATCCCGCGAGCAGTGAGGTAGCTTGGATTTTGTCACTCATTATCAAGCTGTGGCTGGAGCAATCGGGTTGTTGGAGTGATGGAGTATTGGAGTGCTGGGGTTAGGACCCATCACTGCACCACTCTATTACTCCATTAGTCCAATTTTATCCCTTGTGATTCCTGATAATATGCTGCGCCAAACGCCAGCGTAAAACTTCCGGTGTGCCTTCGGTGATGCGGATACTGCGCACCTGGCGGTACCACCATTCCAAGGGCAACTCGCGCATGAGACCTAAGCCGCCGTGGACCTGGATCGAGCGGTCGACCACGCGGCCGCCAGGCGCATTCGTAAACCATCAGACGGCAGGCGTGTAGCTCCATCGCCGAATCGGCGATCATGAACTGAATCGCCTGACGGTTGGCGAGCGGCTGACCGAAGGTCGTGCGCACTTTGGCATACTCGATCATCATGTCGAGAGCGCGCGAGGCGATGCCCACCGGTCGCGCGCCGTGACCGCGCACGCGCCCTTCTTCGATCCATTTTTGCGCAATGGCAAATCCCTGCCCCTCGCCGCCAATCATATCCGCGCCGGGCACTCGGACGTTTTCGAAATGAATTTGCCCCGGCGTGTCAGCGTGACGCCGGGCGCCTTCATGCTCACCATGAAACAGCTCACGCCGCCGCGCGCGCCCTTCTCCGGGTCGGTGACGGCAATAACTTGGGCATAGTCGGCGGTCTTCGCACCGGTGATGAAACGTTTGGTGCCATTGATAATATAGTGATCGCCGTCTCGCACGGCACGGGTCTTCATGCCGGCGGGATCGCTGCCGGCGTCAGGTTCGGTCTGGGCAAAACAGGTTCTGATCTTGCCGTCGATGACAGGTTGCAGAAAACGTTTCTTCTGTTCCTCGTTGCAATGAAACAGCACCGGCCTGACTTCCGGTCCGAAGATCGGCGCGTAGCGAAACGGGATCGCGATGGTGCGCGCGACTTCTTCCATGATCACGCAACGGCTCAGCAGATCGAGCCCCGCGCCACCGTATTCCTGCGGGACATCTAGCAGCCACAAACCGATCGCTTTGGCTTTCTCCTGGAGCGGCTTGATAAACTGCTCCGGCATGTCCTCGCCTTCCGGCCGGCACTCCCGCTCCAGCGGAATCAGCTCGCGGTCGACGAATTTACGGACAGTTTCTTTCAGCAGCTGTAATTCTTCAGGTAAATTAAAGTCCATCCATTAGCTCAGCAAAGAAAGGAAAAATGGAGAATTGATAATTGAAAATGGAAAGAGAAGGAGAATCAGGCGGAAGAGATTTACGACCGCGACGGTAGCAACAGAACCGCTACGCAGCGCTCTCGTCCCCCGCGATTCTCCATTCTCAATTAACCATTATCCATTCTCTTAAAATTACTTCGCGTCCCGGTTGTACTCGCCCAAACCTGGACGGTAGGTCTTCTTATCGAGGAACTGTTCCATGCCGGTCTCGCGGCCTCTTTCCGGATCGGTGAGACGGAGCGCGGTACCCTTGGCTGACATGTATTCTTCCGCCTGGCCGTAGTCCATGGTGCGGCAGTGTTTGTAAACTTCCTTGGCGGCGCGCAACACAGCCGGGTTTTTCTTTTTTAGCTTATCGGCGAGAGCCATGGTCTCGGCGCGGAGCTTGTCTTTCGGCACGGCGTAGTTGATCAGCTTCATTTCAGCGGCTTTTTTTCCGTCAAACGGATCGCCGGTCATGATGCACCACATGGCGTCGCGGTAACACATGGCGTCGGCCAACACGCGGCTCACCAGTCCACCGGGGAAGATTCCCCAATTAACTTCGCTCAACCCGAAGACCGCGTCTTCGGCAGCGATGGCGAAGTCGCAAGCGATCAGCGGCGTAAACGCGCCGCCGAAGGCCGCCGAAGCAAAAACCGTTGACCATCGCGATGGTCGGCTTGGGGAACCAGAACAGCCGGCGCCAGCGCCACTCTTGCGACGCCCAGCTCGCCTTGCGTCTTTCTAAAGGATTATCGTCCGTGCCGCGGAAATATTCGCGCAAGTCTTGCCCCGCGCACCAACTCGGCCCGGCGCCGGTGAGCACCAGCACCTGAGTTTCTTTGTCGACTTCCAACTCGGTTAACGCTTCGAGCATGTCGTAGTGCAGCTGCGGGTTCATGGCGTTGCGCTTCTCGGGGCGATTGAGAATACACCACGTCGTCCCGTCCTCTTTTTCCACTCTAACCGTCTTATATTCTTTCCATAATGTTGCAGCCATGTTTCGATGCCTCCTTAGTTAATTTGAAATTTACTCACTACTTATTCGAGCGATGGTTGATATGTCAAGTGGATAAACATATTGGGTTCTCCTGAGTTTAGGGTGGAGGAGTTTTCACCACGAAGGACACGAAGCATGCCCTGAGCACAGCCGAAGGGAGCACGAAGTTCGGAGTTTTAATTATTATCCGAACCCTTCGTGTCGGGAGCCTGTCCTGAGCGCAGTCGAAGGGTGAGCTTCGTGGTGAATGCAATCAAGGTGATTGTACCGCGTAACCTACACGGAAGCCTGAAGAGCCAAATTTCTAAACGACAAGTCATCTAATCAGGTCTATTATTTTTGGTAGAGCGTCTTGATGAAGCCGCTCGCTTCGATCTCTCTGAGCAAACTATCGTCGACGAAAGATTTCGGATCGGCGCCCTTGGCTTTGGGATTATCCTTTTCGATAAAACCAAGCACGGTTTCGACACCGCGCAGCGAACTATAGGGCATCTGCTCGTAGTATTTCGTGCTTAATAGCTCAATCGACCGTTCGAGGTTGCGCTCCTGCTCCGCGCCGATGCGCAGTTTCTTTTTGACGATCTCGATACTCTCCCTGCGGTTCTGCTTAACGAAGGCGAGTCCTTCCAAATAACCTTTGAGAAAGCGCGAGACTTTATCGCGGTTGTTCTTGATGTAATTGCGTGTGGTGCCGATCATCGTGTGCAAATAGAAAATATCGGTATCGGCCATATCGAGCAGCACGCGATAACCGCGGTCTTCAGCGACAAACATCGAGGGGATCGTCAGCACCGCCGCCTCGATGCCCTTCTTGTCCAAGCTCACCAGCATGTTCGGCGAAGAGCCGACTTGGAGTATTTGCACGTCGTTGGGACTCATCTTCCAACGCTGCAACATCATCAGCAACACGACATGCGACACTGCGCCGATACGCGTCACACCGACCCGCTTGCCTTTAAGATCGGCCGGCGTCTTGATCTCGGGAACGGCGAGAATTCGTTGCAGCCCTTTATTGACGACGCCGGCAACCATCACCGTATCGCCGCCACGCAGCGCCGCCGCGGCGAGCAGATCGCCCGCCGAGCTAACCATTTGAATATCGTTGGCCAGCAGCGCGGCGATGCCAGCCGTGCCGCCCTGCCCCGTGACGATGATCTCCGCGTCGATATTGTATTTGCGGAATAATCCTCTTTCCTGAGCGACCCAAGTGGCGGTGTGGAGCGCGCTGACCGAGCTCAGCCCCATGCTAATTTTATCCTGCGCATCGGATCGAGGCGCCAACGCCGACATCGCAAGCAAAACAAAAAACCAACCAATGAATAAGCGGGTGATCATAGCCATTCCGATTTTTACCTTTTTAATTTTTACTTTTTAATTTTCTCAATCTCCGCCCACGCCTGCTTCAAATAACTCAGGTCAATGTACTTCGACGGCTGCGGCAACGGCTCTTTCAAGATGCCTTGCTCAGCGGTAATTTTGATCAACGTGCGCACGCCTTCGATGTTGAGATCGGCGTTACGGTCCCAGATGCGGCTCTTCCAGTTGTAATCCGAAGCATAGCGGCAGTGTTCCATGCTGATCACCATCTCCTTCGACAGATAGGTGCAAGCCGCGTCGCGGTTATCCGCCATCCAGCGCATGGTCGAAGTCATCGCTTTCATGAAGCGCACCAGCAGCGGACGGTTCTTCTCAGCCCAGGAGCGTTTGACAATATAGCCGTTGAACTGAAAGTTG
>JAERMN010000009.1 GCA_016844625.1 Deltaproteobacteria bacterium | reverse complement strand
AGGTTGTTAACCGTGGGAACCGACTTCGCCGTAAAATGATCCATCCGCTTCGTATCGTGGCCTTACCGGTTTCCGTTTCCATCTCAAAGTCTAACCAAACATATTTGAAATTTTTGGTTCATGAAAATCAGCTCGGAAATTCTGTGACTCGCGCAAGGGGCCAAGAACAAAAATTTCGAAGCACGAAATCCGAAATCCGAAATCCGAAATAATTTCAAATGACCAAAATAGGTAAAATTCCAAACAAGCCTCCCTCGGATTCGGTGTTTTGGATTTTCCCGATCTGAGATTTATTTGTCTCAGAGTTTGTTTCGGTCCGCGGGGCCTCTTTCGATATTCGGATTTCGGATTTTGTTCGCGGCATGTTGGGGGCGGTAAGTGTGTTGCAGTCGTTCTGTTTAACACTTCAAAGGTAAGAATCTATGGTATAGCGCTGGCCATAGAGGTCAAGTTCTCCTTTTTGAGCGTCTCCTATTTCGGCAGCCTGGAGCAATATCCGTCGAAGTTTAGCGGAATCTTTGGACGTAAGCCCGAGCGCAGCGGCGAACACTCGCGCTTTATGTCTACCCCGCGGATTGTCTGGATTTAGACAATACTCGCGCACTTTTCGAATATCGACGATGGCTTTGGCACCGTAGGGCAGGTCCACGACGGTAACTTCAACCGTTATGCTGAAAGCGCGTCCATATTCCGACTAAAGGGTGTCAATGTTGTCATGCCTGAGTCTTGACTATTTAACTAATCAAAATTGCTCACCGCATCAGGGACGGAAACCACCCACAGCTCGCTCACGCGCTCTTCGCGTAAATCCATTTCCCCGGCTCGCGCGCATAATCTTCATACGATCCCGACGCGGTGATTCCAGGAATCTGCGGTATCCAATCCTCGCGCAACAGATCGTCGGGGTCGCCGTACTGCGCGGCGAGTTTGCGCACGTCAGGATCGTCCAGTGCCGTAAGACGGCCGTTGCGGATGATGGTGTATTCCTGGCCGCTCTTGGTCGTGATGTTAAAAGTTGGAAAGAGCAAATGAATATGCAGATGGCCGTAGAGAATGCCGTTCTCGCCGGCCCACTTCTCTTCGGCGGAACGCCAGAGCGTGCCGAAACCCATGTGAATCACGCCCGAGCGGCGCCGCTCCCACTCAAAACCGCCCGAAGAATGTTTCTCGATGCCGCTCGGCCGCATGATCTTCGGATTCGTGCCGATCGCGACTTCCCAGAGATAGAACAGGCCGGGCCGCGGAAAACATGGATACTTGGTATTTCTACTTTCATCGAGCAAAGTGCGCCACGCATCGCCGTAGGCCGCGCCGCCCAATTCGAGAAATGGCTCGTCGTCCCAGCGACCATACCGGCGGCGTCTTCCTTGGCGATGATCGGCGGCACCGGATGGCCGAACAGATGGCCGTTGCGCGGTGTCGCGGAAAAACCGTAGCGCGTGCCGTCGTAGTATTCGTCCCAATAGGTCCAAGAGATATCCGTCCCTTCAGCATCCGTCAGCCGCGCGCGGCCGCCGCGGCCATACTCCCAGATCGGGTCCCAGGTTTTCTTATTGATCAGCAAATGCAAATCGAGCGGATAGGTCGTCGAGCGCTGCAAAAAATGCTCAGCGCGGAGCCAGGGAATCTGTTCGTAGCGAAACTCGGTTTTCGGGATTGGCCCGCCTTTGCCGTGAATCAGCAAATCGTAACCGCCGCGCAGGGCGAAGTCTTCGATATAAGGCCTGCCCTCCCAGCGACGCGGATTGTTCTCCCACGGCTCGCGCCGCATGATCACTTCAACTTCATCGGTGTAGTCAAACACCCGGTCAGGACTTCCCATGTCCGCGACGAGCAAATCGACATGCGCGCCTTTTTCCCGCAGCGCCGCCGCCACTGCGTGGGGAACGTCGAGATCATATTCGCGGTCGATGGCGATCAGAATTTTATTGCCCGCCTTGGTCTTGTCGTAGCCGACAAAACCGATATGGCTGTCGCGATTCTCGCGAGAATTGGCCAGCTGTCGGGCAAACGGCATCAGCGCCGAAATATCCGCTGTGCGCAGTCCATTGTTGCGCAGCTGCAAATCGTGCGGAATCGAATTGCCAATCCCAACGCCGTCATCGGCTGTGTCGCACATATCTTCTCCCTCTTACGTCCTCTCCCTCTGGGAGAGGATTGAGGTGAGGGCGACACCCTCACCCTGTCCCTCGCCCGCAAGCGGGCGAGGGAACAGAAAACATCGTTGGAGTAATGGAGTGGTGGAGAGATGGGTTTCGGATGTTTCCGGGCCCAACACTCCATTACTCCACTACTCCATCACTCCATTCCTACATGCAGTTGTTCTTCACCCACTCGACGATCTCGCAGCGCTTGGCGAACCAAAGGTCGGGAAACGATTTCGCATATTTGATGCAGTCGTCGTAAACTTTTCCCGTCGCCGGAAACGCCATCTGGCAGTGCATCGCCAAGGTTAGCATCTTGGGCTCTGTCGCCGACTCTTCGTAGAGCAGATCGAACTCGTCTTTGAATGAATTGAAGACATCACGCGCCGTGATACCCCGGCGATACATGCCGGTGTCGTTCAACCCGCTGACCGCGTTCTTGTACGGCACGATAATCATGGTCTTGCCGTTGACGGTCGCGGGATAGGGATTGTCGTCGTTCACCGCGTCGCCATGCCAAGCAAACCCTTCGTCGGCGAGAATGCCCAGTGTCCGCTCGGTGTGACGCATGCCAGAAGTCAGCCAACCGGTTGGACGAACGCCGGTAAAGTCCTCGAACAGCTTGGCGCAAGTACGAATCTCGTCGCGCTCCTCTTCCGCCGTCAGTTGTGTGAGCTGAATATCTTCTGCGTAGGAATGGCCGACAATCTCATGACCGTGCTCATGCACGGCCTTCACCGCCTCTGGATAACGGAGAATACACAATGCGTTGGTATTGAACGACGCCTTCACGCCGTACTTGTCGAGAATGCGGAGAATCCGCCATACACCGGTCCGTCCGCCATAATCATTTTCACTGGCGGTGCGGCAATCGTACTGCGACACGACGTCGTCTTCCTTGATCGGATTCGATCCGCCGACATGATGCGTGCGCCGGTGCTTGGCGCTAGGAATCTCCGTCCAGGCTTCCAGATTGCCGGCCAAAGCAATCGCCAACCGCGCGCCGTTGGGCCATTGGATCTTGAGCTTCTTCGCTTTTGAGTAAACATCGTAAAAGTTATCGTGTTGCGGCATCATGATTCGCCCACCTCCACGGATTAACACAAGCAATAAGATTCCCGATTGGGTATATGGAAATCGCGAGAGGGTGTCAATCAAACTGAAGCGCAAATGCTCAGTAACGTACCTCGACTAAGAATAGACCATGCGCCGGTGCGGTATCGTCGGCTTTGCTTCGATCGCGAAGCTCCAGCAATTTCCGAAATGATTCCGGCGTACGCTTGCTACGACCCACTTCGACCAGCGTACCGACGATATTGCGCACCATGTGGCGCAAAAACGCCGTGGCCTCGATGGAATAGACCAGCAGCTCGCCGCGTTGTTCGAGCGCGGTGTGATACACTCGTCGAATCGGATGCGCCGCGTCGCAGTCGCCGGCGCGAAAGGAAGTAAAGTCATGCTCGCCGAGCAAGCAGGCAATCGCCGCGCGCATAGTTGCCACGTCCAAAGGTTCGTGCAAACGCCAGGCGCGGTCTCGATAAAATGGTGATGGCGTCGCTCGATTGAGGATATGATACTCATACACCCGGCTCAGCGCGTCGCGCCGTGGGTCGAAGGAGTCTGGAACGATTGCGACATCTTTGATCGTGATATCCGGCGGCGTGAGCGCGTTCAGGGCTCGGCGGATGCGGTGTGGCTGAAATTCTTGCTCCGTGACGAAAGTAACGACCTGCCCTAACGCGTGCACGCCGGCATCCGTACGACCGGCCGCTGTAACGCGGGTAGCCGTCCTTAAGAACACTGTGATGGCGCGTTCTAGAGCCGCCTGGATCGATTCGCAGTTCGCTTGAAACTGCCAGCCGTGGTAATTCGTCCCGTCGTACTCAACGATGAGTTTGATTTTCACGAGCGCTGTTTCGGGTTCGAAACCACAACCCCTTGGGTTCTACCTCGAACGCCGCGGGGAAGCTTTAAAGATAATCGCGGATCAGAATCTCGGCGATCTGCACGGCATTGAGCGCGGCGCCCTTGCGCAGGTTATCGGCGACCACCCAGAGGTTCAGCCCGTTGGCAACCGAATTGTCTTCGCGGATTCTGCCGACGTAGGTCGCGTCTTTGCCGGTGGTGTCGATGGCCATCGGATAAAGATTATTCTCGGGCTCGTCAACCAGCAGCACGCCCGGAGCAGCGCGTAAAATATCTTTCGCCCCTTGTGCGCTCAATTTCTTATCGGTCTCGACGTTGACCGATTCCGAGTGGCTGCAAAACACCGGCACGCGCACGGTGGTGGCGGTCACCGCCAGATTGGGCTCGGCGAAGATCTTGCGCGTCTCATTGATCATCTTCCACTCTTCTTTGGTGTAGCCATCTTCCATGAAAACATCGATGTGCGGAATACAGTTGAAAGCGATCTGGTGCGGAAATTTTTGCTTGCGGATCTCGTGCCCGCTGAAGAGCGCTGTGACTTGCTGGCTCAACTCATCCATCGCTTGGCGGCCGGCGCCGGAAACCGCCTGATAGGTGGACACCACCACGCGTTTGAGCCGCGCCGCGTCGTGAATCGGCTTGAGCGCGACGACCAATTGAATCGTCGAGCAATTCGGATTGGCGATGATGCCGCGCGACTTGTACTTGGCAATCTCGCTGGCGTTCACTTCGGGAACGACAAGCGGCACGTCGGGCTCCATGCGGAAACAACCCGTGTTGTCTACGACGACCGCACCGGCGGCGACCGCTAAAGGCGCGAACTTGGCGCTGACGCTGCCGCCGGCGGAGAATAAACCGATGTCAATATTTTTGAACGAATCTTCTTTGAGCAGTTCGACACGCAACTGGCGGCCTTGGAACGGCAGGTACTGACCAGCCGAGCGCTCCGAGGCGAGCAGGCGCAATTCGCCGACCGGAAAGAGGCGCTCTTCTAACACCTCACGCATCTGCTCGCCGACTGCGCCGGTAGCGCCGACGACGGCGACGTTATACCTCTCCTTTTTCACAAACCACTCTCCCAATTTTCCATTTTCGTCCGCGCCGCCGCTTTTCGAGGGTTCGGACAAATCCCTCTTCCCATGCTTGTGATTTTAGCCCAATTGCGCGATTTTGTCGCGCACTAGTTGTCCCATCTGCTTGCAGCCGACCAGCTTGCACCCGGGCTCCTGAATATCCGCCGTGCGCCAACCTTCGTTCAACACAGCTTCGACCGCTTTCTCGATGCGATCCGCCGCGGCAACTTGGTCGAAGGAATGACGCAGCATCATGGCGACGCTGAGAATCGTCGCCAATGGATTCGCCTTGTCCTGGCCGGTGATGTCCGGGGCACTGCCATGGACCGGTTCGTACATTCCCACTTTGCCGCCCAAACTTGCCGACGGCAGCATGCCGATGGAACCCGTAAGCATGGCGGCTTCGTCGCTCAGAATATCGCCGAACATGTTGGTGGTCACGAGCACGTCGAACTGCCGCGGATTACGAATCAGTTGCATGGCGCAGTTGTCGACGAGAATATGTTCGAGCTCGATGCCGGCATACGCTTCGTTCTTGTGAATACGGGTCACCACCTTGCGCCACAGCTCGGTCACCTCGAGCACGTTGGCTTTGTCAACTGAAGTGACTTTATTACGCCGCTTTTGCGCCGCTTGAAACGCCACGTGAGCGATTCGTTCGATTTCCGGTGTGGTGTAAACTTCCGTATTCACGCCCCGCTCAGTGCCGTCAGGCAATGTCGTTATGCCTTTAGGTTGGCCGAAATAAATACCGCCGGTCAATTCACGCACGACCAATAAATCCGTGCCCTCGACCACTTCGCGTTTCAATGTCGATGCCGAAGCCAGTGCGGCGAACAATTTCACCGGACGCAAATTGGCGAACAAACCCAATTCCTGACGCAGCGCCAAAAGCGCGCGCTCGGGCCGAATCGAGTAATCGAGGCCGTCCCACTTGGGCCCGCCCATGGCGCCGAGCAATACCGCGTCGCTCTGCTTGGCTAAATTCAACACCGGATCGGTGAGCGGCTTGCCATGCGCGTCGATCGACGCGCCGCCGACGATGCCGTGTTCCAACTCGACGGTGAAGCCGTAAAGCTTGGCCACTTGACCTAGCACCTCGGTGCCCTCGCCCATCACCTCAGGGCCGATACCGTCTCCTGGTAAAACCGTGATCTTGTAGTTCATGGTCCTGCTTTCTCCACCACCTGCCGATAGTGTTTTCGTTCTGCCAATTTATTGAGCGCGTTTATATACGCCATCGCGCTCGCCATGATGACGTCGGTGTGCGAGCTCTGGCCCGACACGCGGATGCCGTCGTCTTCGATCAAGCACGACACCTCGCCCTGCGCATCCGTGCCCGCCGTAATGGCGTTAACCGAATAGCGCACCAACTGCGATCGTGAGCCGGTGATCTTGCTGATCACTTTGTAACAAGCATCAACAACGCCGTCGCCCGAGGCGTGATCCATTTTCTCGCCGCCGTCCACGCGCATCTTGACGGTTGCCGTCGGAATGCCGTCGGTGCTGGAATTGACGTTCATATAGAGCAGCTCGAACTTATCCGGCCGTCCGGGCACGCGGAGAATCTCTTCGGCGACAATCGCTTCAATGTCTTCGTCGTAAATGTTTTTCTTTTTGTCGGCGAGCTCTTTGAAACGCACGAAGGCGCGGTTCATGTCTTCCTTATTCAAATTGAAGCCCAAATGCTTCAGCCGCTCGTCGAAGGCGTGGCGTCCCGAATGTTTGCCCATCACGAGCCGATTGCCAGGGATACCGATCGACTCCGGCGTCATAATTTCATAGGTCTGTTTATGTTTGAGCACGCCGTCTTGATGAATGCCGGCTTCATGAGCGAAGGCATTGTCGCCGACAATCGGTTTGTTGATTGGAATCGCGATGCCGGTCACTTGCGAGAGCAAACGCGAGCTTGGATAGAGCTGTTCGCTGTGAATATTGGTATCGAGATTGAGATAGTTTTTGCGCGTGCGCAGCGCCATGACTACTTCTTCCAAAGAAGTATTGCCGGCGCGCTCGCCGATGCCGTTGATCGTACACTCGATCTGGCGCGCGCCGTTGTGCACCGCGGCGAGGGAGTTGGCCACCGCCAAACCGAGATCGTTGTGGCAATGGGCGCTCCAGATCACTCGATCGCCACCGGCGGTGCGCTCGATCAAGTTGGCCATCAAGGCGCCGAATTCCGAAGGAATCGCGTAACCCGTGGTGTCGGGAACGTTGATCGCCTTGGCACCGGCGCGAATCACTTCGCGAAAGATCTGAATCAAAAACTCTGGATCGCTGCGCGAGGCATCCTCGGCGGAAAATTCTATATAGTCAGTAAATTGTTTGGCGTAAGCGACCGCCTTGACCGCTGCTTCGACGACCTGTTCGCGATTCATGCGCAGTTTGTGTTTCAGATGAATGTCAGAAGTTGCGATGAATGTGTGTATCCCAGGCTTCTTGGCGCCTTCGACGGCTTTCAAAGCGCGGCTGATGTCTCCTTCTTGAGCCCGCGCCAGGCTCAACACACGCGGCCGGATGGCTTCTTTCGCGACCCGCCGCACCGATTCGAAGTCGCCGTCAGATGAGGCCGCAAAACCGGCTTCAATCACATCGACGCCGAGTTTTTCTAGCTGGCGCGCGATCACGACTTTTTGTTCGACGGTCATGCTCGCGCCAGGCGATTGCTCGCCGTCACGCAAGGTCGTGTCGAATATTTGCACTACATTATTTTGCTCTTGGTTCATTGCATTCATGTCAGCGTCTCCTCTACTGTTGTCCGCCCGCCCCGCCCAGAAATGAAAACTCCCGCGGCAGGGCCAACGGGAGTTTTTTGCTTCTTATCTGAGCCAGGATACTACGGCGCTATTTTCACCGCCTCCCGTCTCAGCTCCCGTCTGTGCTTAAACGCCGTTAAGCACCATAATAAGGGCCCGGATAACGTGTACACTAAGACAATCGTAAAGAACATAATCTGTCTCTCGGCGATGATCAGTGTAATCAAAATCAGTCCGGAAACCAACATCCAATGCGGATGACGCTTTCTGATATCGTTGTTCTTAAGGCTAAAGTACGGAATGTTGCTCACCATCAACGCTGCCAAGCCGTAAACTACTAGCAAGAATACCAGGTGGCGGTTCGGTGCAGTGGCGCCACCGAGGTAGTTATACAAAATAACTGAGGACGTAATCATTTGCGCCGCCGCCGGGATCGGCAAGCCGACAAAATGACTCTTCGCCAAACCCTGCGCCTGCACGTTGAAGCGCGACAATCTGAGCGCGCCGCAAACCACATAGGTCGAGGCCGCCAACCAGCCCCAAGTCTGCCAAGGCAACAGCGCCCAGAAATAAACCAGTATCCCCGGCGCGACACCGAAGGCAACGACATCGGCCAGTGAGTCAAACTCTACGCCAAATTGGCTGGTGGTTCGGGTCAAGCGGGCCACGTAGCCGTCGACGCCGTCGAACACGTTGGCCAACAAGATCAGCAAAGCCGCATTGACGTATTCACCGTAAAACGTCGCGATGATTGAAAAGAAGCCGCACATTAAATTGCCGGCGGTAAACAGGCTCGGGATTAGGTAAACACCCTTGCGCAGCTGATCCGCGTGCATGCGCTGGCGCAACGGCACTCGCTGTTTGCCACGCCGTCGCAGCAAGCGAACTTTTGCCGAGCCGGAAAACTGTTCGGGGTCCGGAGCATTCATCGCGCTCATACAAACCTCCCGATGATCGTTTCGCCGCCTTTGACTCTCTGCCCTTCGACCACTTCCACCGAGCAGCCGTTAGGCAAATAGGTATCGGTTCGCGACCCAAACATGATCAATCCGAATCTATCACCGCGCTTCAGATCATCGCCCCGTTTGACCCGGCAGACAATCCGGCGGGCCAATACCCCGGCAATCTGCACAACCCCAATGAAGCGCGCACCGCTGCAAAGAATCTTGAGCGCATTTTGCTCATTGCGCTCTGAGGCGTCGGCTTTGTAGGCCGCGAGAAATTCACCCCGTTGATATTGTACCGCGTCGATCTTTCCCGCTACTGGCACGCGGTTGATGTGCACGTCGAGTGGCGAAAGAAAGATGCTGACGCGAGTCGCCGCGCCATCAAACATGCCGCCCGCGGCTGCTGGCGCGACACTGACAACTTTACCATCAGCTGGCGAAACAATCAGACTGTCGCCAGCCGGTATGACACGTTCGGGATCGCGAAAGAAAGCCGCCACGGCGACGGTCAAAACCGCCATCAAGCCACCCAGCAAGACCCAGCCAATGACAAGAACAACAAGCGCCGCAATCCCAGCCGTTAGAACGAGCGGATACCCTTCGCGCGCGATTCTCATGGGGAGTTAGGCCTGACTCTAATCGCGACTAATTCTTGCTCTTGTCGACCAGGCGGCTCTGCGCCAACCACGGCATCATGCTGCGCAAGTCCGCGCCAACTTTTTCCAACGGATGGTTCGCCGCTTCTTTGCGCAACTCTGTGAAGCGCGGCATGCCGCATTTGTACTCATTGATCCATTCCTCAGCGAACTTACCGGACTGGATGTCTTTCAGCACCTGTTGCATCGCTTGGCGCACCTCCGGACCGATAATTTTACGTCCGCGCGTCAAGTCACCAAATTCAGCCGTGTTGCTGATCGAGTAGCGCATGTTGGTCAGGCCACCTTCATAGATCAAATCGACGATCAGCTTGACCTCATGAACGCACTCAAAGTACGCCATCTCCGGCGCATAGCCGGCGTCGACCAAGGTCTCATAGCCGGCTTGAATCAATGCACACAAACCGCCGCATAGAACCGACTGTTCGCCGAACAGATCGGTTTCGGTTTCGTCTTTGAAAGTGGTTTCGATAACCGCCGCGCGCGCGCCGCCAATCGCGCTGGCGTAGGCAAGACCGATTTTCGTCGTGTCTTTCGATGGGTCTTGATGTACCGCGAGCAGACATGGCACGCCTCGCCCTTTTTGATATTCGCTCCGAACCAGATGGCCGGGGCCTTTCGGCGCGACCATGAAAACGTTGACGCCCGCAGGCGGCACCACGCGCTTGAAGTGAATATTAAAACCATGGCCGAACGCTAGGTAGTTGCCGTCTTTGAGTCCGGGCCTGACTTCTTTCTCGTAGGCTTCGCCTTGCAATTCATCAGGCAAAAGTATCATCACCACATCGGCGGCAACCACCGCCTCAGCGGTTTCAGCAACTTTAAGACCGGCATTCTCTGCTTTTGGCCAAGAACTGCTGCCGCGTTTCAGGCCGACGATGACGTCGACTCCGGAGTCGCGTAGATTGTTGGCATGGGCATGACCCTGACTACCGTAACCCAGCACGGCAACCTTTTTGCCCTTGAGAACGCTCAAATCCGCATCACGATCGTAATACACTTGCATGTTTCACTCCTCTGAATTTGGCAGCCTCTACTATGCCGACTGGACTTTGCTAAGTCAACGGCAAGTGTGCGGAAGACAAAGACTTTGGTTGATTGGCGGGCACCCGATGAAGAACCCGGGAGAACGGCGAAAAACTCAGTTCCAACCGATCGGATCGTAACCTTTGTCGCGCAAGCAGTGGTTAACGAAGTTTTTAAAAGTCGGCGATGGTTCCGACTTGTTGGTGACACCGTGAATCAAACCGCGAGTTACGCCCGCCGCACCGGCGCCTGCCGCGCCAACCGCTGCGCCAGTCCCAGCTCGTCCAATGATCGCCCCACCGGCCGCTCCAGCCGCGGCGCCGATCGCTGCGCTCGTGCCGGATTCAGAGACGATACCTTCCGCCGTCTTGCCGACTCTCCCGCTAGACGAAACATAGTGCTCTGCCTGACGCATGCAATCGTCGATATCACGGTTCGCCGTCGCTGAACCGACGCGACGAAGTTGCTCGTTAGGGTAAAGCGCAGGTCGTTGAGATGCGCAGGCCGAAAGCAGAGTAAAGACCAGTGTCGGGATCAACATTTTTGGCATAAGCACTCCGTGCGAATGACCGACCAACCGCCCAGATTGACGTATTCGTTAGACGTGCCACGCAGATCGAATCGTAACAGAATTCCCTTGAATCGACACCATCGTCAGTGCTAAAAAAAGGCATCTGAAAATTCGAAGGAGGCTGAGGAAAGCGATGAAACAGGCAAGAAATTTATTCTTAGGGGCCGCCGCGGCGGCATTTCTACTATCCGCCGGCGCATGCGGCAAAGCCGAAGAGAAAGCCAAAGGCCCGGCCGAGAAAGCTGGAGCCGCCATAGACCAAGCAGTCGATAAGGCAAAGGATCAGGCAGGTCAGGCGATGGAAAAAGCCGGCGATGCCATGAAAGAGGCCGGCGACAAGTTAAGGAAGTAGCTAAGGACGCTACTGACAAAATGACGGACATGAAGAAGTAGCAGAAAATTGGCAATCGAGAATTGAGAAGGCCAGACATGACGAAGTTCATGGCTGGCTTTTTATCGCCACAGAAGCTTGGCAACTACGAAGGCGTCGAAGGAAGGTTTCTGCCCCACTTTAGTATTTCAGCAGCGCCGGTTCCCGCCGAGGTGACACGGTGCGGGTGGTTTCTCGCGAGATCGCGATGCGCCCGGTGCGGATTAGCTCTTTGATACCGAGGGGCTTGAGCATGTTGATCATCGCCTCTACTTTTTCAGTATCGCCAGTGATCTCGATCGTGTAAGTCGTCGCCGACGAGTCGACGATATTGGCGCGAAAGATCGCCGCGATCCGAATCGCTTCATCGCGGTGCTCGGGCTTGGTGTGGACTTTGATAAGCGCGGTCTCGCGGTCGAGAAAGTGGGTCTCGGTCAAGTCGACGACTTTGAGCACTTCGACAACCTTGTTGAGTTGCTTCATGATCTGCTCGATGATGCGGTCGTCACCGACGGTGACAATGGTGATCATCGAGGTTGACGGATCTAACGTCGGCGCAACTGACAGACTCTCGATATTATAGCCTCTGGCGCTAAACAGTCCGGCGACTCGGGCGAGCACGCCGAACTTGTTCTCAACGAGAACCGATATGATATGTTCCATTCGGGAAAAAATCAGGCAGGAAGCTCACCCTCGCCCTCATCCACCTTTCTCTTATGTGCTCCGCCTTTACGCGCCAGCTTAAGCTCCGGCGGATCCTCAAGCATCATCTCATGCTGCGCCCCGCCGGCGGGAATCATTGGGTAGCAGTTTTCATACGGATCGGTATGAATATCCATCAGCACGGGGCCTTTGTGTTTAAGACCCTCCTGAAGAACCGGCTCAACCTCGCTCGGTTTGAGCGCGCGTAGCCCGGCGATGCCATAGGCATCCGCCAATTTCACAAAATCCGGCGTCTTGCCGAGAATACTCGCCGAGTAGCGACCTTCATAAAATAGATCTTGCCATTGGCGCACCATGCCGTGCACGCCGTTGTTGAGCAGGACAATTTTTACCGGCAATTTGTGCAGCGCGGCAACGACCAGCTCCTGCAAATTCATCTGGAAGCTGCCTTCACTGGTGATACAAAGCACTTGCCGATCGGGATACGCAACTTGGGCGCCAATTGCAGCCGGAAAGCCGAATCCCATCGTGCCAAGTCCGCCTGAGGTCAGCCAAGTGCGCGGCTTGTATCCCTTGAAATATTGCGCCGCGAACATCTGGTGCTGACCGACATCGGTGGCGACGATCGCATCTTGCTTGGCCAGCTCGTAAAGCTTTTCGATGACGTACTGCGGCTTGATGATCTTATCGTCCTGCTTGTAGGTCAACGGATGAGCTTTTTTCCATTCTTCGACCTGTTTGATCCAAGGCGCGCGATGAGCTTTCACGCGCGCCAGATTGCCGTCCATGGAACGGAGTATCACGTTCATTTGCCGGAGCACCGGTTTGATATCACCGACGATCGGAATATGGGCGTGAAAAGTTTTCTTAATCGATGTCGGATCGATGTCGATATGAATCACCCGGGCTTCCGGGCAAAACTCCGAGAGTTTGCCGGTAACGCGGTCATCAAAGCGCGCGCCGACGGCGATCAGCAGATCGGAATAATGCATCGCCATGTTGGTCCAGTAGCCACCATGCATACCGAGCATACCGAGCGACAACGGATGATTGCCGGGAAAACTGCCAAGTCCCATTAGCGTCATGGTCACCGGAGTCTGCGTGAGCTCCGCTAACTCGCGAATCTCATGGGCCGCATCGGAAAACACCGCGCCCCCGCCGACGTAAATCATCGGCTTCTTGGCCTTCATGATTTCTTCGGCGGCAAGCCTGATATTTTGCTTACTGCCAACCACCGTTGGATTGTAGCCGCGCAGGTTGACTTTGTCGGGGTATTTAAATTCTGCTTTGGCGATGCTGACATCCTTCGGAATATCGACCAATACCGGGCCCGGTCGGCCGCTGGTGGCGATGTAGAATGCTTCTTTGATCGCTCGAGCTAAATCGTTTACGTCCTTCACGAGCACATTGTGCTTGGTACAAGGGCGGCTGATTCCGACATTATCCGCCTCTTGAAAAGCATCGTTGCCAATGAGATCGGTGGAAACTTGACCGGTGAACGCAACCAGCGGGACTGAATCCATATAGGCATCGGCCAAACCGGTAACGATGTTAGTCATACCCGGGCCGGAGGTCACCAGCACCACACCGGCTTTGCCGGTCGCCTTGGCGTAACCCTCGGCCATATGAGCCGCCCCTTGCTCGTGGCGCGTGAGAATGAATTCGATATCCTTGCGCTGGCAGAGAACGTCGAAAATCTTCAACACCACTCCGCCCGGCAAGCCAAAAACGGTTTTTACCCCTTCGCGTTTTAGCGACTCACAAAATATCTCCGCGCCAGTCATCTTCATACCCGATCCCTGTAACAAAGCCGACTGCTAACGGTGCTTTCCGACAAGCTCCATCATTCGGTCTTTGCCAGCCAATTTGAGCTTTTGAATTTTTTTCATCTCCACTTCTTCTTCGGGAGACAAAAAATGTTTATGTTGAAAATCAGCGAGCTTCTTCTCGAGCTCCTGGTGCTCTTCATAAAATTTCTTCAGCTCTGGATCCTTATCCAGCAGGGAGACAATCGTTTGTTCTTCTCTGTTTTCCATACGGCGCCTCCTAATTTTATATTTTTGGCCTTGAGCGGCCTCAATTTAACTTACGCTAAACTCTTTGTCAACGCAGCTTTCTATGTAACATTTCAACAAGTTAGCGCCGAGAATTTTTCCTGCTTTCAGCTTCCGACGGGCGTAAATAAATCGGCACAAGCCGGCCCAAATCATCCCCCGCCGCGGCGCCAATGCGCGCCTGAGCGATTTCCGCAACCCGGTAAGCGACCGTGGAATATTCACCGTCGGCGCCAATACGGAGCCGCGAGCCGAGGGATTGGAGCAAACACTTCTGATAGGCTTGGGCGCCGTCACCGACAGCAGTGCAGGAACCCATTTGGCGCGCGCGCTCAATCATCTCGATGGCGGTGGTCACCGCCATGACGCCGTCGTCGGACAGCCGCATCAGAGTCCCGTGCACGCGGCGAAACAGCGCGGCGTAGACTTCTTGTTTGCGCGCGTCGAGCAGCGCACAGATAAGATCCTGGGTGTCGGTAACCCGCGCAGCTTGGGCGTGCAGTGTCGAGATGCCGACCACCGGCAAGCCCAGCTCATAGGCGATGCCTTTGACCGTGGCCAACGCAATCCTCAGTCCGGTGAACGAACCGGGACCGATCGACACGGCAAATCCATTGATGTCCGAGAGTGAAAATTTTGCTTGGTCGAGAACCGCTTGGATCAGCGGCACAACGATTTCGGCGTGATTGCCTTTTGGCGCGATCGTGACGTTTTCGGAAACGACACTCTGCCTGTTATAAAACTTTTCAGCGACTAGCTCGTCATCTTCGATTAACGCGACACTCGCGGTGGTCGTAGCGGTATCGATACCCAGGATTCTCATCCACCAACCTGCTTCTCAAAAAATCTCACGATGTCGTTATAAAAAGCATAGACCATGAGAAGCGCCAAAAGACAGATGCCGAGCTGTTGAGCCATCTCGCGATATTTTACCGCGACCGGCTTACGAATCACTGCCTCGACTAGAAAAAATAACAAGTGACCGCCGTCGAGCACGGGCACCGGCAAAAGATTGAGCACGCCCAAGTTGATGCTCAATACCGCCAAGAAGGCCAAAAAACTGCCGAGTCCTTCTTGCGCCTGCTGGCCAGCCATTTGAGCGATCAAGATCGGCCCGCCGATGTTGCGCGGTGACACGTCGCCGACAATCATCTTGTAGAATGCCTGCAAAGTGAGCTTGGAATAATCGTAAGTTTGGTAGAATGCTCTAACGATGGCTAGACCCGGGTTACCTTTTTCAATGCTTACCTGGCTGCCAATGCCGATCATCCAATCATCTTTGCGTTCGCCGAAAATATTTTTGCCTTCCTTTTGAGTCGGCTGTACCGTGAGATCAAAGGTCTCGCTGCCGCGGCGAATTTGTAGTTTGAGCGCTTTGCCGCCGCTCGATTTAATTCCTCCCGAAAGCTCTTCCCATTGGTCAACCGCATTGCCGTCGATGGCGATAATCCGGTCGCCCTTGACGATACCGGCGTTCTCGGCCGGCGAGCCCTTTTCAACACCGCTCACTTGCGTGGACATGACCGGCACGCCGTAAAAGGTATAAACCACCATCAACAACAACACGGCCAAGAGCAGATTAAATCCCGGCCCGGCGACCACGATGGCGATGCGCTTGAGCAAGCTCTTGTGGGCAAACGATTTTCCCATCTCGTCGGGTTGCACTTCTTGATCGGGATCTTCGCCGACCATCTTGACGTAACCGCCGAGGGGAAAGGCGCTCAAGGCATACTCGGTTTCGCCTTTTTTTCTAACCCAAAGCTTGGGACCGAAGCCGACGGAAAAAGTGATAACACCGACGCCGAATAGTTTCGCCACCAAGAAATGGCCGAATTCATGAAAGACAATCAGCACACCCAGGCCGATGATGGCGGCGACCACGGAATAAGCGAAACTTTCCATTCACTCTGCTCCTTAACGGTAATCAGCCAATCAACGACATTGCCTGTTGGCGAGCCCAACGATCCACTTCCAGCACCGTGCCGATATCTCGCGCCCGGCCATTGCTATGCCGCTGCATGGTTTTGTCAATTATACGATGTATTTCGCGAAATCCTATCCTTCCGGCTAAAAATGCCGCCACCGCCACTTCATTGGCGCCATTGAGCGCCGTCGCCATCGTCCCGCCCGCCCGCAACGCCCCGTAAGCCAAGGGTAACGCGGGAAAGCGTTTTTGCTCCACGGGGAGAAAGTTTAACTCGCCATTTTGAATCAGGTCCAGTGGGCGCCAGCTACCTTTAAGCCGGTGCGGATAGGCCAAGGCATAAGCGATTGGGATGCGCATGTCGGGAATGCCAAGTTGAGCCAAGACGGCGCCGTCTTGGTAGCGCACCATGGAATGAACGACGCTCTGCGGGTGAATCACCACCTCAATATTATCCGGCGCCATATCGAACTCCCAGCGCGCTTCGATCACTTCCAACCCCTTGTTCATCATTGTCGCCGAGTCGATGGTAATCTTCTGTCCCATTTTCCAGTTCGGATGTTTCAACGCCTGGGCGATGCTGACGTTGACCAAACGGTTGAGCGGCATGCGCAAGAACGGCCCACCGGAAGCAGTTAGAATTATCTTGTCGACCTCGCTCCGCGCATTGCCTTGGAGGCACTGAAAGATCGCGCTGTGTTCACTGTCGACGGGCAGGAGCCGAATGCCTTTCTGTTGCGCCGCCTTGACGAAAATTTCGCCGGCCATAACGAGCGCCTCTTTGTTGGCGAGAGCGATCTCTTTTCCGGCCAACAAACCATTGAGCGTCGGCATCAGGCCGGCGCCGCCGACGATGGCTGCCAGCACCACGTCGACCTCGGTCGCGCTCGCCACCACCGATGCGCCGGCTTCGCCGTATAAGATTGCCACTTTGGTTTGGCCCAAGAGTTTGCGCAGCCGCGGCACGTCAGCTTCGTGCTGAATCGCAACACATTTGGGTTTAAACTCTTTGACTTGTTTGGCCAACCGGCTGAGATTCTTACCGGCCACCATGCCGTGAATCCTGAATAGATGGGGAAACTCGCGCACCAAACGCAGCGTGCTCACGCCGATGGAACCGGTCGAACCGAGCAGGGCAACCGTCCTCATGAGTGAAACATCCTCAAATAGACCGTCGTGAAAGCAGCCGGAAAAATCAAACTATCGAGCCGGTCGAGCACGCCGCCATGGCCCGGCAAAAGCGTTCCGGAGTCTTTAACATTATGAACTCGTTTGATCCACGACTCGAAAAGATCGCCAAACTGCCCAAGCACACTCACCGCCAGCGAGAGTGCTAATATTTCCCACCAGGAAAATCGCCAGGAAAATAAATTGAAGGCCAAGATCGCAGCGACAAAGCCGCCTAGGACCGCCCCAGCCATATAGCCCCAAGCGCCTTCGAAGGTCTTTCCGGGACTCAACGTTGGCGCGAGCTTGTGCCGACCGAAACGGCCGCCGATAAAATAGGCGGCGCTATCGCCCGCCATAACCACCAAGAAAAGCCAAAACACCCAGGCGCGACCGTTGGGTTGGGCAAATAGCAAAATCAAATGGGGCACCAGGTAACCGACATAAAATCCGCCAATCGCGGTCCAGGACCAACGGTTCAATCGGTGCACCGAGTGTTCACGAAAAAAAAGCAAAGCTGCGAAAACAAAAATGAGTGCCAAGACGAAAAAATTTGCCGTGCTCACATCGCCGACGGCGAGCGCAAGTTGCGCTAACCCGAAGCCGATCAGGATACCGAGGGCTCGTCCCAGCCAAAGTTGCGGGAACACCATGGCGTAAAACTCCCACAACGCGGCGAGCGTCAACAACAAGAAAAATCCGGAAAACACGAAAGCTGGACTCCAGCCGACCAACCAGATTAGTAGCGGAATGGCCACGCCCGCAGTGGTCACTCGCGACCTAAGATTGGCGTCCACCGGCCTCCAGCTGCGGCGTGGCAACTTCGTCGACTTGTTCGTCGGTGCGGCCGAAGCGGCGGCGCCGCCGTTGATACTCGAGCAGCGCCGCCAGGTACTCTTTCTCGCGGAAATCGGGCCACAGGACCGGAGTCACATAGAGCTCGCTATACGCGATCTGCCAGAGAAAGAAATTGCTAATGCGCATCTCACCGCTGGTACGAATCAGCAGATCGGGATCGGGCACCTCGGCGGTGTCGAGGCGGGCGCTAATCATGCGCTCGTCGATATCACCCGGTTCACATTTTTGCTCGCGCACGTCCAAGGCCAAGCTCTTAACCATGCGCACGATGTCATCCCGGCCACTGTAGCTGAGGGCCAGGATAACGGTCATCCGCTGGTTGTCGCGGGTCCTTTCAATGACGCTTTCCAGCGCGCCGCGAACGCTCGCCGGCAAACGGCTCCGGTCGCCGACCGCGAGCAAACGTATGCCATAACGCATCATCTTCGCCTGCTCGGCAGCGAGATAATGCTCCAATAATCCCATCAAGGCCTCGACTTCAGCGTCGGGGCGAAACCAGTTTTCGGTCGAGAAGGCGTACAACGATAAATAGCGGATGCCGATCTTGCGGCTCATCTCGACGATGACACGGACCGAAGTCTTGCCGCGGCGGTGCCCCTCAATGCGGTTCTTGCCGCGGGATTTGGCCCAGCGGCCGTTGCCATCC